>JAWERH010000119.1:0-8111 GCA_032482215.1 Veillonella sp.
GCCTCTGGAGTAGGAAGTAGTAACTTTACTTCTTCTCTAAATATTTTAAGTCTAGGCATAGCCTTTTGCAACTGACCATAACGATTCATCATATCTTGCTTTACGAGGCGATTGATACGAGGTCCTACGTTATTAGCGCTAATAGCGATATGAAGATCGCCTAGTTCAAGGGATGAAGGTACAGTAAATCTGCATGCACTAGGGGCGTCACTGCGATTAGTCCAAACGCGGTGTTTTTTCCCCATATCATATAACGTATCGTTTAATTCGCTATTATCTGTACAGATAAAGAACAAACTGCTCGTTATAATGTGGTGTTCATCATCCATTGTGAAAGCACGGTCGTACCAGGTGATACGATTATCCTTTGCCCACTGGCTAATCCTATCTGTTACAGTAGGAGCGATTACCACAATATTGCACGGCTCATCAATAAAGAGCTGTATTCGTCGCTCTGCTACCTCTCCGCCGCCTACGAATAGGATTGTATCTTCAGTTGTAGGTTGAAATGTTATGGATACCATGGCTGTCCTACTATATATAAAAAAATCGGCTTGATGGTCAAGCCGATTTTCAATTGCCTACATGAATCGTTTCAGATATACGCCGATACGCCCCTTACGAGATGTACCTGTAATGGGAGATCACATCCCCTTCTTTAACTTCTTGGGATGCCCCCTTAGCTGGTTGCCAGTTTACTTGCAATAATCCTGCATTAATAGCGCTTACTAATTTAGTACGAGACACGCTAAAACCAGAACTTGCCACCGCATCTAAGCGCAAAGAAGCAACTGTAGTGCGGACTTCTTTAATTTTTTCTTCTTTTGGTGCAATATCTGATAGCTCAATAGCCTCTACAGATACGGAAACCATAGCAATTTTCGTAAAGTTTTGAATCACGAAGTCTGCTACGCTTTCATCCACCAAAATTTGAGCGCCCCCTTGTTGAACGATAACGTCCCCAAATTTAGAGCGATCAATGGCAAGGCCCATCAAGGAGCCCAGTACATCGCGATGAGTAAGTAATCGGAACCGTGGGTCCCAATTTACCTTAAGGGCGCGAATCCCCATATCCACAGTACCGTTAAAGTCGCTATCTACAAAGGCGATGCGGATACGTTCCGCCCCTTCATAGCCACCGTCTGTCTTAACGATAAGCTGTGGGTAGTTAGCCTTGATTGCGTCTGCAATGACAAGACCTGCAGGGCTCGTAAAGTCCGCCACGCGATAAGGACGGCCTTTTACAACCTGCTCAGCCAAGTCTAGCATGCGGCGAGCTTCCTCACCACTGCCACTGGCTTCAAAATATCGTATTAATTTACTAGTATCTGCCAAAATTATTTCCCCAATTCATTCGACCGAGCAAGACATGCTACTACGCCGTCTTGGAGAGCACTGCGAAGTCCACCTTTTTCCATGGCACCAATACCGGCAATGGTAGTGCCACCTGGACTTGTTACTTGATCTCGTAGTACTGCTGGATGATTGCCACTTTCAAGAGCCATCTTACCAGCACCATACATCGTTTGAGCCGCTGCCTTGATTGCCAAGTGACGAGGCAATCCAATGCGAACGCCCGCATCAGCTAACGCATCAAGAATGACGAACATATAACCAGGGCCCGCACCAGATAGTGCACCTAAGCGATCTAAATCAGCTTCGCTTACCACCGCTACCTCGCCAACAGCCTCAAATAATGCTTGAACATCACGACCAAGGTCCGTATGTACATCATCCCCTGCAAGAGCCGTCATACCTGCACCGATAGAAGCCGGTGTATTTGGCATAGCTCTAAACCAGTTAGCTTGCGGAATCGCTGCATCTAGAGTATCTAAGGTGATACCTGCTGCAACGGAGATCATAACAGTCCCATAAGGTACTTCTTTTAACGTCTCTAATACAGATGGTAACACTTGTGGTTTTACGGCCAACAAAATAGTATTGTATTCGTTTACATTAGGCAATGTAGTAAAACCTACTACACCGAGCTCCTCAGTTAGAGCCTTACATTGTTCTTCGAGACGCACGAGAATGTGTGTATCACTTGCTTTCAACACGCCATGCTGTAATGCACCGCGCAATAGAGCGCCACCCATTGAGCCAACGCCGATAAATAAGGTTTTACCTAACATCGTTGTCACCACCATTTATAGAGAAATTATTTATTGTCCCAAGCGTATTCGTTTTGCTCAGCTTTGTTGCTGTCATTATCAGAATAATCAATGGAAATGTTTACAGGTACGCACATGAAAATGTCTTTACCTACTTTTTCCAATTTGCCATCCAATGCAAAAGTCGCACCAGATACGAAGTCCACAATACGAGCTGCTTCATGAGGATCTGTATTTTCAAAGTTGATCAATACAGGACGCATGTCGCGCAATTGATGTGTAATATTTTCAGAGTCTTCAAATACTTTTGGTTCAATTACAACTACTTTCATAGCTGTTGGACGTTGTGTCATCGTAGATTGGCCTCCTACCTTGCGTGGATGAAATTCAGATGCGCCGGATACTGGAGCTACTGGAGCTACTGGTGTAGGTTCCGCTTCATATTCCTCTTCATCTTCATAGTCATAATCATCATATTCATAGTCATCATCATTTTTGCCTAAGAATAAGTTTTTTGCTTTGTCTAAATAATCTCCCAATGCCATTTGGATTTCCTCCTAATACTTAACGCTATCGATTATCAGGCAACCCGAGCCTTAATCATATACACGTTCCCCAAAAATTGCTGTGCCTACACGAACGATGTTAGCCCCTTCTTCCAAAGCGACTTCAAAGTCGTGAGTCATCCCCATAGATAAATATTGAATCTGCCCCTCTTCAAAGTAGCCCTTCATATCCTCATACAAGGCGTTTGCTACGCGGAAGATTGGACGTGCTTCCTCTGGATCGTCGAAAAATGGCGCCATACACATCAAGCCCCTTACACGTACATGAGGTAATGTCTTTGCATAGTCTCGTATTTCTGGAAACTCTTCAACAGTCATACCTGTTTTGGAGGCTTCTCGAGCCACGTTGACTTGCAACAATACGTCTTGCACCTTGTCGTGCTTTGTAGCGACCTTTTCGATTTCATCTAATAATTTACGGCTGTCTACAGAATGAATTAAATCAAACATAGGCACCGCTTGACGCACCTTATTGACCTGTAAATGACCAATCAAATGCCATGTCAATTGTGGACCTTTATAAGTAAGCTGTTTCTCTTTAGCCTCTTGTACTCGATTTTCCCCCACATGAGTAACACCGAGACGTGCGACCTCTTCCACCGCTGATACAGGGTGGTTCTTAGTAACAGCTACTAATAATGCTGTATCTACGCGACCAACGCGCGCCATAGCATCTGCCATGCGCTGCTGTATAGCGTGTAGGGATTCTTCAATCATGTGATTCCCCTTCAATCTATATTTAAAAACCATAAAATATATTTGTATAGACTATTCTATTATATAGTATTTATTATTGATTGTACATCATTTAGGTCTTATAAAGCGCATAAATCCATGTATGTATATACTACCGTTCTTGCAGCATACCAAATAAAGCCATACGACCTGTTTTACCAGATTCTCGACGATAGGAATAACAATCTTTATCTGTTACTGTATCAGTACCGCCAATAGCGATATTTTCTTTAGGCACACCATTCACCATAAGTCCTTCGGCGATAAAGTTCCATAAGTTGATATAGGCTTTATCTAGTTTATCACCTGGATAGTTTACAATATCAGCCACACTACGGTCGGTCATACCACGCCAAGCTAATCAAAGGACTCCGGTCCAATACTAGGTCCAAGATACACATAACAAGCTTTGAACTCAGTACCGTAAGCTTCTTTCATCGCTTCAATGGTAAGTACAGGCAAATGGCCTATCGCGCCGCGCCACCCTGCATGAACGGTCGCCATAGCATGATGTTTAGCATCGTAGATACCAACGGCTACACAATCGGCGGTAAATAAAAATAGTGGTACATTGGGTAGTTTTGTAAACACCGCATCACAATCATCGATAGCTGTATCCTCTCCAAAGGCTCCGGCACCAACGAGTTCTTCTGTAATTTCCACAGCTTTTAAACCATGTACCTGATTACCACAAGAGATTCTGTCTGGCTCAACGCCTAAATATTCGGCAATAATAGCACGATTCTCACGAACATGCTTCGGCTCATCACCTACATGAAAAGCTAAATTTAACGATTCATACGGTGCTTGGGATACGCCACCATGACGATAGGTATCACCTATTGTAATAGGAAAACGATCTGCCCAATTAGGAGTTTCATAAGACCAGGTACCATGAGGTCCTTTAACATCTATACGTTTTACAGATTGATTCATAAGTGCCTCCTATTTACATACACCACATCGCTTACAGCCTTGTACACATGGTGGTGTATACGCTTCATCTACAGAGCGTTTCCATTCCATTTCAAGATATCCATCGTCCATCCCCATGTCGAGGTGACTCCAGGGTAAAAATTCATCAAAGCTGCGTTCACGATAGTTCATTTCATCCATATCTAGGCCTGCTGCCTTCATTTCAGCCTTGAAGGACTTACTGCCACGATCTGCTGCACATGCCGCAAGAACAGCGCCAAGACGGCGATCACCAAACGAGCACCTCAATACGACGATTCTTTTGCAATGCTTTTTTAATATATTGAAGTTTTTTCTCTACCGTTTTTTGATGATCCATAGCCATCCATTGGAATGGTGTAAAAGGCTTCGGAATAAATGGATTGATACTGAGCGTTAAACGACCTTTACAGCCTACCTCTGCCATATGGGCTTGCGTCCGTTCTGCCAGGCCTACGATGGCTTCAATATCCTCGTCAGTTTCCGTAGGCAACCCAATCATAATATAGAGTCGCATATGTTGGATACCAGATTTAGCAGATAAAGTGGCAGCATTTTGTAAATGCTCTTCGCTAATGCCCTTATTAATTACGCGCCGCAATCGTTCACTGCCCGTTTCTGGCGCAATGGTAATCGTCTTTTGCCCACTATCTGCCAAGCCATCTACAACGGCTTGTGTTAAGGAGTCTGCACGCAAGGATGCGCAAGAATAACGCATATCTTTAGAACGAATATAAGTAACTAACTCATCTACCTCTGGATAATCAGAAATAGCGGCCCCCATAAGGCCTACCTTTTTACCTAATTTCTCTGCTCTATCTACGCCTTCTTTTAATATTTCTAAAGGTCGTACGCGCGGTACACGGAAACAATAGCCGGCCATACAGAATCGACAATGCCGTCCACAACCACGTGCAACCTCGATGATGTACATAGTGCCAAATTCTGTATAGTTTGTTGCTACTACGGTTTCGCCGCCACTAGTGAGCATTTCAAAGTGGCGTTTAATCGTTGTTGGTGCACCTTCAACAATATGGTAACCTTTAAATTCGCCGTCGTCGCTGTAAATTGGCACGTACAAGGATGGTACATACACGCCAGATATATTCGCTAATTGACGCAAAATAGCATGTCGATCTAGACCCTCCATTTTGCCATCGCGAATGATATCTAGAACGCGACTAACGATACCTTCCCCTTCACCGATGATGAAAGCATCGATAAAGTCCGCAAAAGGCTCTGGATTAAAGGTAGCACATGGGCCACCGGCAATAACGATAGGGTCAAATTCTGTGCGGTCTTTCCCCATAATAGGTACGCGTCCATGACGTAACATCAACGGAATATGAAAATAGTCCATTTCAAAGGTCACGTCAAAGGCCACCACATCAAATTGATGCATAGGCCTCTGTGTTTCAACACTCATCAACGGTGTCTTAGTCTTATCGTATGCTTCTAATTCTTTCTTCTCAGGCAAGAAAATGCGTTCACATACGCTATCATTGCGTAAGTTGATTTCCTCATAAATAATGTGCAGACCAAGATTACTCATGCCTACAAAATATGTATTGGGATAGACGATTGCTACCTTTTGCCCTGCATGAGGGTTTACAGTAACCCGACTATCTTCGTCTTTATATAATTCTTGTAATCGATCAATTAAATCTTTACGATTCACTAGTTCCCTTTCTATATAAGCCCACTATGAATAGTGGGCTTAAAAATACTACATATTAGATTTTAAAATTTAGATTTCAATGTATTTTTAGTAGAAATAGTTTTAGTCTTTAAAGCACTTACAATTTGAGGACGATGTTTTCTTTCATACGGATAGATGACTACCTCACCATCTTTGTATTCAGCAATATATACATCTTTTATTTTATACCCTTGCTTTTCAACCTCTTCTTCAAGCCACTCTTGTTCTTTTTCAATTACAGCTAATGTAAAGTGATTAATTTGACCATCATCAATAAGATCAAATTTAATATTTTCATCACCGAATTGAACAACGCTTAACTGACCATTTTGCTCTAGTACAGCACGTTTTACATCTGTTACATATTGAACACCAGCAGTACGCAATTTCAATTTAAGCTCCGCTGCTTGAATACCATAACGCATACACTCTTCAGTTAATACGTGACCCTTTTCAATTACAATAACTGGATGACCATCGAGAATGGTTTTGAAGAAACGAAGATTACCTTTTAAGAATTTAAGAGACATTACAAGGATAGTCCACAAAATGAGGACTAACATAAACTGTAAAATACCAATTTGGTCATTGTAAATAATGGCACCAATAATACCCCCAAGTACATAGTTTTGTAATTGGTCTAACGCAGAGGTTGGCGCTAAATTGCCCTTCCCCATTAAGTTAATTTGTAAAATAATCGCCAAGAGACCTATGGCGAGTTTGGCAAAGACCATCCCATAGACGGCCATAGCTTCTGTCATATGTGGTCCTCCTTATGGTTTGTATAGGTAGTAAATTCAGGATTAAATTGCACCTCATAGTATGCATCGCTAACCTTTAAGATCATACCATTACGAATCTTTAAGGAGTTAACCGCCAGTTGTTCACTTGGTATGGATCGATCAGTACTAAAAGAATGTAGAAATTGAGCCATTCGAGAAGAGTCTTCAGAGTATGTTTTCATTCGGTTATATTCTTGATACTCCAGTCCTAAGAAAAATACTACAATTAAAGACAAAATAACCAATAAATCACGATAGCGATTAGTAAAACCATTTCGCAATACCTGTACACCTAGAACGAGCAATGCTAAAAGAATGGCAACAAAAACGATAAAGCCCCATGTTTGGCCTGTCACAGCCTGACTTTCAACATAGGCCAAAGTGTAAAAATCCATATCGTTCTCCTTTCATATATTACTCTTTATTATATCACAAATAAATATGATAATAACCAACAACGATTTATAAAAAATAGAGCTACCACAATGATAGCTCTATTAAACAGTTTCTATACTAATTTATTTACATTCACGGTACACGATGATATAAGCATGGGTATTCGCTGTAAAACCAGATTCTAATTCTAGTTCAACTTCTAAAACGGCATCGTCAACGTCACCTTTATAATACGCATTACGTTGTTCCGCGGAATAGAAATACATAGCCGCATTATATTCATTACCCGCTTGTACTGGGATTGTAATAGTAACAGGCTGTGTTTCAACATTCTTTGTTTTAGTGCCCACATTATCCGTCGTGTAATATACAGCTTCAATGGTGTGTTCACCAGGTGTTACTGCCACAATGACTTGACCATATTGACCAGTTTTATGATCAATAGTAGAAAGGTCCTTACCATCAACCTTTACAGATTTACCATAAATATGAAGAATCGCTTTATTAGCATTCTCTTGAACAAATTGTTGTTCACCGGCTTGTCGTTTCTTATTGAACTTCATAAATACGGCAAACAAAATGGCCCAAATAACTGCGACAGCCACGATGATAATAATAGTTGTAGAACTCATAGTATCTCTCCTTATACCAAAATATACTACACTGACTCTACGCTAACTATATCATACGTACTTATATTACTCAATTAAAAAGCGACCCCAAATGGGGTCGCTTTCAGTAAGCTTATGCTTATCAAGAAATTACTACAGTAATCTCTTATTTCAACCAGCTCATCAAGTTGCGAAGTTCTGCACCAACTGGTTCGATTGGATGGTTAGCAGCTGCTTCACGATGTTCTTTAAGGAAT
>JAWERH010000120.1:0-4571 GCA_032482215.1 Veillonella sp.
CACAGGCATCAAGAAAGGTTTGTCAGTATCACGAACTGGAGTTGGGATGTAGGAGTCTACAGCTGCCATCAATTCGTCGATTTTAGCTACATATTGAGCATCGCCTTCCAAAGCTTTCAAAGCGGAACCTACAACGATAGGTACTTCGTCGCCAGGGAATTCGTAGGAGGAAAGAAGTTCACGAACTTCCATTTCTACCAATTCGATCAATTCTTCGTCGTCAACCATGTCAGCTTTGTTCAAGAATACTACGATTGCAGGAACACCAACTTGGCGAGCTAACAAGATGTGTTCGCGAGTTTGAGGCATAGGGCCGTCAGCTGCGGAACATACCAAGATAGCGCCGTCCATTTGAGCCGCACCAGTGATCATGTTTTTACTTCTGGAGCTTTATCGATCATGCTGTAATCTTGGAAATCAGCTTGACCTTTTTCAGCCAATACTTTAGTGATTGCAGCAGTCAAAGTAGTTTTACCATGGTCAACGTGACCGATTGTACCGATGTTAACATGCGGTTTCGTACGTTCAAATTTTTCTTTAGCCATTTTAAATTATCCTCCGAGGAAAATAGTAATTCTATTAATCTAATGTAAGATTAACCGTTTTTCTTTGCTTGAATTTCTTCAGCAATTTTCTTAGGAACTTCTTCGTAATGATCGAATGTCATGGAGTAGTTACCGCGACCTTGAGTTTTGGAACGAAGGTCAGTTGCGTAACCGAACATTTCGCTCAATGGAACATATGCTTTAATATGTTGGTTACCATTACGAGCTTCCATGCCGTCCATGCGACCACGACGGGAGTTCAAGTCACCGATAACGTCGCCCATGTATTCTTCAGGAACGTCTACTTCTACAGACATATATGGTTCAAGCAATGCAGGGTCTGCTTTGCGAGCACCTTCTTTAAAGCCCATGGAACCAGCGATTTTGAAGGCCATTTCGTTGGAGTCAACGTCATGGTAGGAGCCGTCAAATACGATAACTTTGATGTCAACCATTGGATAACCAGCGATAACACCGGATTCCATAGCTTCTTTAACACCATTTTCAACAGGTCCGATGTATTCACGAGGAATTGCACCACCTACGACCTTATTTTCAAATTCGAAGCCAGCACCTGGTTCTTGAGGAATTAATTCCAACCAGCAGTGACCATATTGACCACGACCACCAGATTGACGAACGAATTTACCTTCAGATTTAACAGCTTTACGGATAGTTTCGCGATAAGCTACTTGAGGTTTACCTACGTTACATTCTACTTTGAATTCACGGTTCATACGGTCAACGATGATATCCAAGTGAAGTTCGCCCATACCGGAGATAATAGTTTGACCTGTTTCTTCATCAGTACGAACTTTGAAAGTAGGATCTTCTTCTGCCAAACGAGCAAGAGCTGTACCCATTTTTTCTTGGTCAGCTTTTGTTTTAGGTTCAACAGCAACGGAGATAACTGGTTCAGGGAATTCCATGGATTCAAGAATTACAGGATTCTTTTCATCACAAAGAGTATCACCAGTAGTAGTATCTTTCAAGCCTACAGCTGCAGCGATGTCGCCAGCGTAAACCATGTCGATTTCTTTACGAGTGTTAGCGTGCATTTGAAGAATACGGCCGATACGTTCTTTCTTACCTTTTGTGGAGTTGAAAACGTAGGAACCGGATTCCAATGTACCGGAGTACACACGGAAGAACGCTAATTTACCAACATAAGGGTCAGCCATGATTTTGAATGCCAATGCGGAGAATGGTTCATCATCGGAAGAAGGACGAGTAGTTTCTTCTTCAGTACCAGGAACGACACCTTTAATAGCTGGAATGTCGATAGGAGCTGGCATGTAATCTACAACAGCGTCCAATAACATTTGTACACCTTTGTTTTTGTAGGAAGAACCACAAAGAACTGGGAACAATTGGTTAGCAATAACTGCTTTACGCAATGCTGTTTTCAATTCTTCAATGGAGATTTCTTCACCTTCCAAATATTTCATCATAATATCGTCATCAGTTTCAGCGATAGCATCGATCATCATTTCGCGACGAGCTTCAGCTACTTCTTGATATTCTGCTGGGATATCAGTGATTTCATATTCTTTACCGTCATCGGATTTGTAAATTTCCGCTTTCATAGTCATCAAATCGATGATGCCTTCGAAAGTATCTTCAGCGCCGATTGGCACTTGAATAGCTACGGAATTTGCACCCAAACGGGATTTCATCATATCAACTACGTTGAAGAAGTCAGCACCTACAGTATCCATCTTATTTACATAAGCGATACGAGGTACGCCGTAGTTAGAAGCTTGACGCCATACTGTTTCGGATTGTGGTTCAACGCCGCCTTTAGCACTGAACACCGCAACAGAACCGTCAAGTACACGTAGAGAACGTTCTACTTCTACAGTAAAGTCAACGTGACCAGGAGTATCGATGATGTTGATACGATGATCTTTCCAGTGACATGTTGTCGCAGCAGAAGTGATTGTGATACCACGTTCTTGTTCTTGCGCCATCCAGTCCATCGTAGCAGCACCTTCATGTACTTCGCCGATTTTGTGAACAATACCTGTATAGTAGAGGATACGTTCTGTAGTTGTTGTTTTACCAGCATCGATGTGAGCCATGATACCGATATTACGAGTTTTTGCTAGGGAAAACTCTCTTGCCACAGTTGTCACCTCTTATTACCAACGATAATGAGCAAATGCTTTATTAGCTTCTGCCATTTTATGAGTATCTTCTTTTTTCTTGATTGCAGCGCCTGCATTGTTGAAAGCGTCCATCAATTCGCCTGCTAAGCGTTCTTTCATAGTGCGTTCACCACGAAGACGAGCATAGTTTACAACCCAGCGAATACCGAGTGTTTGACGGCGATCAGCACGAACTTCAACTGGCACTTGGTAGTTCGCACCACCGATACGGCGAGCACGTACTTCAAGTACAGGCATAACATTTTTCAATGCTTGATCAAAAACTTCCATTGGGTCTTGACCCATTTTGGAACGAATAATTTCGAATGCATCATATACGATAGTTTCAGCAATGCCTTTTTTGCCATCGTACATAACTTTGTTAATGAAACGTGTTACTAATTTGCTGTTGTACACCGGATCTGGAAGTACATCACGTTTCGGAACAGGGCCTTTTCTTGGCATGTTCAATTCCTCCTTTATAATGATGTGTGTTAGTTTCGTTTAATGGCTAAAATTATTTTTTAGCTTTTTTCGCGCCGTATTTGGAACGACTTTGCATACGGTTTTGTACGCCAGCTGTATCCAATGCACCACGAACGATGTGATAACGCACACCTGGAAGGTCTTTTACACGACCGCCTCTGATAAGTACAACACTGTGTTCTTGTAAATTGTGACCAATGCCTGGGATGTAAGCAGTTACTTCAATAGCGTTTGTCAAACGTACACGGGCAACTTTACGAAGCGCGGAGTTTGGTTTCTTTGGAGTAGCTGTGTACACACGAGTACATACACCACGTTTTTGTGGAGATTCTTGAAGTGCTGGAGCTGTAGATTTTTTAGTCAAGCTCATGCGACCTTTGCGTACTAGCTGATTAATTGTTGGCATTTGGGCACCTCCTTTCCAAATTGTAGGATACCTACCGCTGTGGCCCGCACTTTAATGCGACACGCACGACCAAGGTCATCCATAGTGTGCTTGTCATTCACAGGTATTCCCTGTTCAGCACAAGCATTTCGTATAGGTCCAACTACACTTTCATCACTATCATGTCCTACGAACACATACTTCACAGTCCCTCGTGCAATGTTTTTCAACGTTTGCTTGGCACCGATTGTTTTGTTCATCGACTTCAGATGGGCAATGTCCATAGTAAAATTCTCCTTACGAAATTATGCTACTTAGGCATACTTGCCCCTGAGCACTATGTAAGTATACCAATTACACAATCACATGTCAAACGTTTTTCGAAATCATATAACAATATATGTAATTTTTATGCAAAAACGGTTATTTTATTCTCATTTTTATACATTATTTTCATATTATTTTAATTAATCACATTTCATGTATGCATAATTGATATAACTAAAAAATAAATAGTCATTTTTTAGTTCAATTTTATTAACCATATTCAATATATCTATATTATTAAACGTATAGGTTTATTTATTCTTTCTGACAATCACATCTTAACAGAGAAATTTAGTATCTATAAAAAAGAGCGTGCTCTAAGGCACGCTCTCTTCTATTGCAATAGATTATTCTTCTACAGCAGCTTCTTCTGTAATATCGATGATTTCAGGTGTGTTTTTAACAACCTCAATCTTACGGTAACGGCTCATGCCAGTACCAGCAGGAATCAATTTACCGATGATTACATTTTCTTTTAAGCCCAATAATGGATCGATTTTACCTTTGATAGCAGCGTCGGTAAGAACACGTGTTGTTTCTTGGAAGGACGCAGCAGACAAGAAGGAATCCGTAGCCAATGCAGCTTTAGTAATACCCAATAATGTACGTTTGCCTGTAGCATTTTCACGGCCATTAAGAGTAAGACGACGGTTTTCTTCGTCAAAGGTATTAACGTCGACC
>JAWERH010000121.1:0-4943 GCA_032482215.1 Veillonella sp.
TTCTTGCGTTGCATTGCATATCGTTTTGAAAATCTTAAGATTCTTAGATTTTTTCTCTAATATCTCTATTATACTGTTAAATTTGAATTGTGAAAAGGTAGTTTGTACAACAACGCCCATTTTTTCCACAATTTGTAGTTTTTCGGCGGATTCTTCATCTTCGATGATTATTCCTCTGTTATTTGCCCATAAATTGATGCTTTTAACCTCAGGATGGTTTTTTTCGCCTAAAATCACCAATGTCATGCCATCTTCAATGACAGACTTAGCATCTTGTTGTGCTTTTTTTACATGAGGACATGTAGCATCTAAAATATGTAAGCCCTTTTCTTCGGCTTCAGCGTAAATGGCAGGACCTACACCATGAGATCTAATAATCATAGTTCCTTCATCGATATCAGCAACCTCTTGAATCGGGCTTACCCCTTTACTTTCTAAGCGCCCTACAACTTGAGGATTGTGAATGATAGGACCTAATGTATAACTTTTACCCTCGCTATTGGCAGCTTCATCAGCCATTTCAACAGCTCGTTTTACGCCATAGCAAAAGCCGTAGTTTTCAGCCAAAATTATTTCCATAAAGTCTCCTCTATACGATTTTCATGATACGAATCTATCATGCGTTGGATTTCACCTTTCACACGATCATTAACTTCTTTTATTGCTTCCGGTGTTGGCTTTGCCTTACTTACAGGAACTTGTTTACCAATAATACATGCGACTTGATTTTTCTTCATATTATGAGATCCAATAATCGCAACTGGTGTAATGCCAATACCCGTACGCAACGCAATGGATGCGGCTCCGTCATGGAATCTTCCAAGTTTCCCATTCTTTTGTCGATTCCCTTCGGCAAATATACCTAGCACCTTATTATCTTTCAATAAGCCTAATGCATGACGAATAGCCACCTTATCAATAGCTCCACGGTTTAGAGGAAACGCACCAAGCCAAGTACAGAAAAATCGAGAAATAGGATTTACGAATAACTCCTGCTTTGCCATAAAGTGCACATGTCTTGGTAATGCATACCCACAAATAGGTGGATCATTATTACTTAAATGATTTGGTACAACAATAACGGGACCTTCCATAGGGAAATTATCACGACCGTATACCTTTAATCCATAGCCGACTTTATAACGCAACCAAAAAGCAGTACGCCAAAGCCATGTAGAAAATTTATTCATCTTAGATTCGCTCCTGTACTAGATGCAATATATGTTTCACTGTTTCATCAAATGTCATATTACTAGAATCCACAACAATGGCATCCTCAACACATACGAGTGGAGATTCATCACGATTTTTATCCATTTCATCACGACTTTCTACGTTCTTTTTAATGTCTTCTAATGGTTGCTCATTAGAAGTACCTTGAACTTCAAGCCATCTACGTTTAGCTCGTGCATCTACAGAAGCAGTTAAATATATTTTCAATTCTGCATTCGGTAATACAACAGAACCTATATCACGACCATCTAAAATAACACCACCAACAGCTGCCATTGCTTGTTGACGTTCAACTAGGTATTCACGTACTCCTTTATAAGAAGCAATGGTTGATACATTTTCATTGATTTGTTGTTGTCGAATTAAATCAGTTACATCTTGACCTTTTACATACACTTTACAAGCACTTGCCGTAGGCTCTAGTGTTAAATCTAATGAAGGGAGTAAAGCCTCAACCTCCTTTTGATTGTTAACATCTACATGACTATCAAGAACAGCCCATGTAACACCTCGATACATAGCACCTGTATCAATATATAAATAACCTAATTCATTAGCCACTACTTTTGAAATACTACTTTTACCAGCCCCTGCAGGACCATCAATAGCAATGGCAATTTTTTTAGTATTCATAATAACCTCTATTCTTCATCACCGTAAAGGCATCAATATCCAAAACCTCACCGGCGCCATATAAACCTTTCACTAATTTAGATTCCATTGTTTTTGGACTAAATTCTTTTAACGAGATTCCCCCTGCTGTCACAATGGCTTCTGCCACCGGACGCAATTCTTTAACGGTTAATGTCATATGCTGTAATACATGACATAAACGCAAACGTTCTTCTTTTGTGATTTGATTAATTGGTTTGCTTGGATCTAATTCAGCAAGCTTTATAACAATAGGAATAAGATTTACCGGCAGTAAATCCTTCATTCCATTAGCCAATTGTTTCTTAGAATATAAATCAAAATCTTTTTGTAATCGCTTATCTAATACTTCTGCAGTTAATGCAGGCTTAAGATTTATTTCAATAGTAATTTGAGGATTTTTCTTACGCAATAATTTGCCTACCGTATGACTTAACGACAAGATGGTAGGACCTGTAAGGCCGAAATGGGTGAACATCATTTCCCCGAATTGCTTGGCCTGTACCTTATTTTTAGAAATAACGGATACCTCAACATTACGAAGGCTAAGCCCCATAATATCCTTCACCCATGATTCCTCAGTTACAATTGGCACCAACGATGGTCTAATATCCGTAATGGTATGCCCTATTTTCTTAGCTAAAGTATATCCATCACCAGTCGAACCTGTTAAAGGATAAGAAGCACCCCCAGTACAGATGATAGCAGCATCACAAGCATATTGTTCTTTATCTGTTGTAACACCCACTACTCGATCATCTTTTACAGTAATAGATGTAACAGGTTCATTTAAATGAACTTGAACATTATACTTTTTCAAGATTTTCATGAATGTATTGCGTACTTCTAGAGCGGAATCAGATTCAGGGAATACGCGACCACCACGTTCTACCTTAGTTTTCAAACCCCAACTATGTAATAGTTCAAGCAAGTCTTCATTACTAAAGCGTTCATAAGCACCGTAGAGGAACTTGCCATTACCTGGCGTATTTTTAATGAACTCAGTCATATCTGCATTATTTGTAATATTACATCGACCTTTACCGGTAATCCCCATCTTCTTACCAACCATATTCATTTTTTCAAGTAATATGACACGAGCACCTTCACGACCTGCTATAACAGCCGCCATAAGACCTGCCGCACCACCACCAATGACTATGATTTGTTTCATTTCTTATCAGTCCCCAACGCTTTAAGTGCTTTAACCTCTCTAATAGTAAGTTGACGAGAAGCACCACGTTTTACACCACCCAATGTGAGACCTGCATAAGCAATACGTTTTAAGTTATGAATGCGATACCCAAAGTGTTCAAACATACGACGAACTTGGCGATTACGACCTTCATGAATTGTAATCTCTACTTCATGAACACCGTTATGATCGTCAAAACCTAAGTCTACAATTGTAGCAGGTGCTGTCATTCCGTCTTCAAGTTTAACGCCATTGGCAATGACTTGTAAATCTTCATCACGAACGCGACCTTTAATGCGCACTTCATAGGTTTTTTCTACACCTTTAGATGGATGTGTTAAGTTTTGTGCTAACTCACCATCATTGGTAAGTAATAGTAAACCTTCCGTATATAAATCGAGACGACCAATAGGATAAATGCGTTTAGATTCATTTTTAATATAATCTAAAACAGTTTCTCGACCTTGAGGGTCAGATACAGATGTAATGACGCCCTTCGGCTTATTTAATAAATAATATACAGGCTTTTCTTGCGCCAATAATTGACCATTAACCTTAACCTTATCTTTTTGAGGGTCAATTTTAACGCCCAGCTCAGTTACCTTGCGGCCATTAACCTGAACTTTCCCCTCTGTAATTAATTCTTCTGCCTTACGTCGTGATGCAACACCACAACTAGCAATAAATTTTTGTAATCGTTCCATATTATCCTTCTGTTTCCGAAACTTCTTGATGTAAAGCTTCAATAGATTCTACACCAGCACTTCTTAAAAACTCGTCAGTTGTGCCATAAAGAATAGGTCTTCCTACAGTGTCTTTATGACCTAGCTCAGCAATAAGAGATCGAGTGAGTAATTGTTTAATAATCTTATCGCTATTTACACCGCGGATTTCTTCAATTTCAGCTTTAGTTATAGGTTGTTTATAGGCTATAACAGCTAATGTTTCCATCGCTGCATTAGATAATTTATCTTCTCGCTTACGTATATGACCTACATAATCAGCGCTTTCCATAGCGCTAACTAACTCAACACCAGCCCCTGATACTCTCAATCGGATACCTCGATTTTGGTCTTCAAGCTCACGTTGTAATGTGTCTATATAGTCCTGTACTTCCTCTGTTGAAAGTCCAAATACTTCTCCAAGCATATCTATTGATATAGGCTTTGCCGATGAAAACAATACGGCCTCTAAATGCATTGTTGGTAAGCTCATATAGCCCCCTTTCTATACGGTACCTTCTAAGGCTGCAGTGAATACAATATCATCCTCTTCATAGCTCATTTCCATAATTTGTTGTTTCAACAATTCTAAAACAGCCATAAAGATCGTTACCATTCCACTCTTTGTTTCAATTGCCACTAATAACTCTCTAAAGTGTAAACTTTCACCACGACGTATACGACTAGATAAAGACAGAATCATATCTTCTAAGCTATAACTGTCTTTTTCAACCTTTACTTCACGAATAGGTTCCTCTTCAGGTAATTCCTTAGCTCGCTTTAAGGTTTGATAAAAAATTTCGTATAATTGGGAAAGTTCTAAATTATATACATTATCTAATCCAAGTACGCTTGTTTCTTCAGGTCTACTAAATATATTGGCAGAAACAGCTGTACGCTCCATTAATAGAGCTGTAAAATCCTTGATTTTCTTAAACTCTACTAATTTTGCTACCAATTCATCACGTGGATCCTCAGCTTCATCTGGCTCAGGTTCAGCTTTAGGCAGTAACATACGCGATTTAATCTGCAATAAGGTAGATGCCATTACAAGAAACTCACTACTATAATGAATATCAAAGTGATTCCAATTATCTAAATATTCCAAGTATTGACTCGTAATTTCAACGATAGGAATATCG
>JAWERH010000122.1:0-4920 GCA_032482215.1 Veillonella sp.
AGTCATGATAAAGCACAGGCTATATTAGGTAACTACTTAGATAATGATTCCATTACACTTATTGATGGTGCTTTAGAATCTATTGACGTACCTTGTGACTATATCTTACATGGTGCTGCACCAACACAATCTAAATTCTTTATGGAGCATCCAGTAGAAACTATTCGTACATCAATTCATGGTACTGAAGCTATGTTAGAGCTCGGGCATCATAAAATGGTAAAAAAACTTGTGTACTTATCGAGTATGGAACAGTATGGTGTACCCTATGAATCTGGACAAGTGATGACAGAAGAACGATTAGGGTATTTAGATCATTTAAATATTCGCAGTTCTTATTCTGAAAGTAAGAGATTATGTGAGTGTTATTGTAAGTCCTATGCTGTAGAATTTGGAGTTCCTGCTGTTATAGCTAGACTTGCTCAAACTTTTGGACCAGGTGTTCCTGTATCTGATAATCGTGTATTCATGCAGTTTACTAAGAGTGCTCTACGAAATGAAAACATTATTCTTCATACAAAAGGTGACTCCATGTCGAACTATTGTTACATTACTGATGCATTAACGGGCATTTTAACCCTCATGAAAGATGGCGAAGCTGGTGAAGCATATAATATTTGTCATGATGAGGAAACTCGCTCCATAGCAAGTATTGCGCATCTAGTAGCTACACATGTAAGTCATGGAAAAAGTGAAGTAGTTTTTGACATTCCAGAAGATGTACAAGGTTTGGGATACGCACCGACAGTTCACATGTTCTTAAGCTCTAAGAAGTTGAAATCTTTAGGTTGGCAGCCTAAAGTGTCAATGGCACAAGCCTATGTAAGACTTGCAGAATATATCCAAGAGGAAGGCTTATGAAAAAGGAAATAATTATTGTTACCATCTCCCTCGGTAATGATGGGGCTGAACGTATTTTAACAGAGTTAGCTCGTCAGTGGGTGCATGATGGTCACCATATTACGGTTATCCAAACAAGCCCTAATCGTTATGGTAATGAATATGCTTTAGAGGAAGGTATTGAACAAATTCAGATTCATACTACAAGCTCTAATAAAGTAATTCGCTTTATTCAGGAAATTAAAGAGCTGATCAAGATTTTGAAGACAAGACCTAACGCAACATGCTTATCGTTTTTGTCGGCNTGATGCGTTAGTATTCCAAACTGAGGATGCTCGTTCATATTTCCCTGAATCTGTACAAAAGCGTGGTGTTATCATTCCAAATCCTATTAATGGTAAACTACCACCTCCAATTGAGGGAGAGCGAGAAAAGACGATCGTTACAGCTTGTCGCTTACATCCTCAAAAGAACTTACCTATGATGATTAATGCTTTTAGTATGCTAGCAGATGAGTTTCCAGAGTATAAACTTGTCATTTATGGTCAAGGCGTTTTAGAGGATGAATTACGAGCTCAAATTAAATCTCTTAATTTAGAGGATAGAATTTTATTGCCTGGCTTTGCTAGTAATATTTTAGAGAAGGTCGCACCTTGCTCTATGTATGTTTCATCATCTGACTTTGAAGGTATTTCAAACTCTATGCTTGAAGCATTAGGCATGGGCTTGCCTACAGTAGTTACAGACTGTCCAGTAGGTGGGGCTCGCATGGTCATAGCAAGTGGAGAGAATGGTATTCTTGTGCCTGTAGGAGATACACAGTCTATGTATGAAGCTATGCGTAGCGTTCTAAAAGATCCTGCACTAGCAGCAAAACTTTCACAGGAAGCTATCAAGGTTCGTGATAAATTCCCACTATGTAAAATTGCTAAACGTTGGTTAGATGTTTTATGAGTTGTAAGGAGGAGAACCATTGAAGTTAAATATAACTGCTATTGCTGACCGCATGATATGGTTCATAACTCTAATTTTTTTAGTGTTGTCGTTGACCATTTCCTTTGCCCTTGGCGATGCGAATTATGGTGCCTATTTACTTGGATGCATGGTTATATGCTGCTCTTTATTGGAGCCTGTTATCTGAGTACTATTAATGCTATTGAGCCATCTGTAGCACTCAGTCGAAGTTTTGATATCGTCAAGATATTCTTTATGCTTATCATTTTATACATGTGTTATCAAGATAAAACATCGGTGGACACATTACTAAAAATTGGTATGTGGACCGGTTATATAGTTTGTTTTTACACGGTATATTTCTATGGCTTAGATTACTTTATTACGGTTTTGTCATCTTCCGCACGAATTGCAAATGATGCATTAAATGCGAATACTGTAGGTTTATTAGGTGCCAATGCTATCGTTATGACATTGTATTACATGTTATACGATCGACCTCGTTGGTGGAATATTATAGCCTTACCTACATTGGGTATTCTAGCAGCTACTGGTAGTCGTAAAGCTTTAGTATTTGTTGTTGTTGGTACCGTATTACTATTTGTATTTAAAAGTTTACGTAGTGCCAATGTAGTAAATTCTATTGCTAAGATTATTGGGTCATTGTTAGCTCTTACTATCATTGGTATTGCAGTTTTACAATTACCTATGTTTTCAGAGGTTCTGGATCGTATGTCGAGTATGGTGGATGCTTTCTCCGGTACTGGTGGTGATTCATCTACCATTATTCGTTTAGCCTTGGTTGATATAGGGTGGGATTTATTTTATCAATCGCCCATCACTGGGGTGGGGGTAAATAATCCATCTGTACTTACCTATTTTTTATATGGTAAAGAGAATTATTATTTACATAATAATTATATTGAACTATTAGCGGGTACAGGGATAATCGGCTTATTGGCGTATTACTCAATGTATGTGTATATAGCTTATAACTTAATTCGTTATCGAAATTTTCATAGCAATGAATACGTAATGGTGCTCATTTTATTCCTTTCTCAAATCGTCATGGATATGGGGATGGTGTCTTATGAAAGTAAGAGTACATATTTTTATATGATGATGTTTTATTTAGAGGTGCAATTGCTTCGGAAAGGACGTAAAAATGAAGCTCAGCAAGTTATGTAAAGTTGGCATGTCCTTTTTAACAAAACCTTACTATCGCACAAGAGTATTAATCAAATTAGGTTATTATGATTCTTTATCTGATGAAGAGTTTTTAAAGAAAGTATTCCCAAAATACATGGGCTATCCTCTAGATTTAGAAAATCCCAAAACTTTTAGCGAAAAGTTACAATGGCTAAAGGTTAATTACAGAGAACCTATACAAACTGTAATGGTTGATAAATATGAAGCTAAGAACTTTATTGCTCAACGTGTGGGTGAACAATATATAATTCGCACACTTGCTGTTTGGGATTCTGTAGAGGATATTGACTTTGATGCATTACCTAATCAATTTGTTTTGAAATGTACACATGATAGTGGGGGCATCGTTATTTGTAAAGATAAGTCATCCCTTGATCGAGAGGCCGCTAAAGCTAAATTAAGTGCATCCTTACAACGGGATTATTCGCGTATATCCAGAGAGTGGCCTTATAAAGATGTTCCACGTCGGATTATAGCAGAGGAATATTTATCTGAGCTAGGTAGCAATGAAATCTTAGATTATAAAATGTATTGTTTTCATGGCAAACCAAAATTGACTGTAGTATGTTCTAACCGCTTTTCTAAAACAGGAACGCGTATGAATTTTTACGATATCGATTGGAATCCTATGGGCATTCATTTTGGCCATTATCCGCCGGTATCAACTGAGTTCACAAGGCCTGAAACATATGAAGAAATGCTAAGATTGGCTACTGAACTTAGTAAAGACTGTCCGTTTTTACGTGTTGATTTTTATGAAATAAAGGGACGACTTTATATTGGAGAGTTAACATTCTTCCCGGGTGCAGGATTAGAAAAGTTTCGTCCTATGACAAAAGATTATGAATTGGGAGAGTGGTTACACCTTGAAACTGTACATCGGGGCTGATTTTGTCCCAACGGATATAAATAGAGAATTATTTGAATCTGGTAATGGAGAGGCTTTGGTTGGTAAGGAGTTACTGGGAATTCTAAAGGCATCTGATTTAAATGTATTTAATTTAGAGGTGCCTTTAACAGATGCATCTACTCCGATTAATAAATTTGGTAATAATTTAAAGTCTCCTACAAAAACAATCTATGGTTATAAGGCTTTAGAGCCTATATTTTTAACATTGGCTAATAATCACGCCTTAGATCATGGTGTAGAAGGATTAACTACTACACTGGAGTTATTAAAAAAGCATGATATTAAAAATGCAGGTGCTGGTGCTAATGTAAAAGCAGCTAAAAAGCCATTTATCTTTGAAAAAGAAGGTATACGTATAGGATTTTACCTATGTGCAGAACATGAGTTTACCGTTGCTTCTTGTCATACAATGGGGGCTAATCCATTTGATGTATTAGAGAGCTTTGATGATGTAGAAACTTTAAAGAAAACTTGTGATTATGTTATCGTCCTATATCATGGTGGAAAGGAGTTTTATCGCTATCCATCGCCAATGTTACAAAGATATTGTAGAAAATTTGTTGATAAAGGGGCAGACCTTGTAATTTGCCAACATAGTCATTGTATAGGTTCTCGTGAGGACTATGGTAAGGGGACTATTATTTATGGCCAAGGTAACTTTATCTTTAACTCCGAATCCTATATATATCATAAGGAGTTTGTAAAAGATTCCTTATTGATCAGTGTGGAGGCTACAAAGGATACCTTTATTGTATCTGAAGTGCCAATTCGTGGTACCGAAAGAGGCACTCGTTTGGCTACTGAATCAGAAGCCCTTAAAACATTGACGGAATATAAAAAGCGAAGTGAAAATATTAGAGATGCTCATTTTGTAGCTCAAGCATATAAGGATTTTGCTGATACTCATATAAAGCGATATTTGCGTGAATTTTTAGGTAGATCTTTTATTATCCGCGCAATAAATGGATTATTTGGACGAAAATTAATGCAACTTATTTTAGGAAAAA
>JAWERH010000123.1:0-3123 GCA_032482215.1 Veillonella sp.
TTGTAGATCACATTGATTACATACAAAAAAGCCACAGGATTTATCCTGTGGCTTTTACATGTAATATTGTATTAACGGTCACCGTTGAAGATGGAGTTTTTAACAAGTACATAGTCTACTTTGCGGATTGCTTGTAGAGTAGTACCACCAGCGTAAGAAATAGCAGATTGTAAATCTTGTTCCATTTCAACTAATGTATCAAAGATAGAACCTTTGGAATCGATGAAGATTTTTTTACCTTCCACGTTTTTGCGTTCACCTTTTTGGAACTCAGAAGCAGAACCAAAGTATTCTTTTACTGCTTTGCCGTCAACGATTTTTTCTTCTCCTGGAGATTCTTCATGACCAGCGAATAGGGAACCAATCATAACCATAGTAGCACCAAAGCGAATGGATTTAGCGATGTCGCCATGATCGCGGATACCGCCGTCAGCGATGATAGGTTTAGTAGCTGCTTTTGCGCACCAGCGAACAGCAGCCAATTGCCAACCACCAGTACCGAAGCCAGTTTTTAATTTAGTGATACAAACTTTACCAGGACCGATACCAACTTTAGTTGCATCTGCACCAGCATTTTCAAGTTCACGAACTGCTTCTGGTGTACCTACGTTACCAGCGATAACGAAAGTTCCAGGCAAGTTCTTTTTGATGTATTGAATCATATCGATTACCGCGTTGGAGTGACCATGTGCAATATCGATTGTAATGTATTCAGGTGTTAAGTTTGCTTTTTTGAATTCATCAACTAAAGCAAATTCTTCTGGTTTTACACCAATGGAAATAGAAGAATATAAATTAAGGTCGTGCATGCGCTTTACAAAGTCCATACGACGTTCTGGTTGAAAACGATGCATGATATAGAAATAACCTTCACGAGCTAATTTTTCTGCCAATTCTTCGTCGATAATGGTTTGCATATTTGCAGGAACTACTGGCAAGCGGAATGTGCGATTACCTAATTTAACATGTGTATCACATTCGCTACGGCTAGTTACGATACATTTATTAGGAATTAATTGCACGTCTTCATAATCAAAGATGTTCGTTGTATTAATCATATTTTCTATATCTCCTTCGAGTATTACTAATTGAACCTGTACCATTATACAAGAGTCGCGTAAAATTTTCAATACGTTCCGAATATTTTGTTTGGACTCAGAAACGAACTGTAGTACAATACAAGTAGATTATGCAAGTTATATACATTAATATATATGGTAAAAGGAGGTTGATTGACATGGATCAGTCCAAAACTCGCATGCTTGCAGAAGCAGGTGTGGCGATTGCAATTGCTCAAGTATTATCCTTTATTACGATTTTTCATATGCCTCAAGGCGGCTCCATTAAGGCTGCAGCTTTGGTGCCGCTCATGATTTATGCCTATCGTTGGGGTGGTGCACGGGGAATTTTTGCTGGCGTCGTATATGGTATTTTACATTTTATTTTAGGCTTTAAATCATCTGTACACTATTTAAGTATTATATTGGATTATCTAGTTGCTTATGGTGCTATAGGTGTATGTGGTTACTTCAAAGATTCTATTTCTGGACTCATTACAGGTTCTATCGTTGGTATTGCATTGCGCTGGATCGCCACTGTTGTGAGCGGTGCCGTTGTGTTCGCTAGCTATGCACCTCAAGGTCAAAATCCATGGATTTACTCTATGATTTATAATGCCTCTTATATGGTGCCAGATGGGATTTTAAATATTGTTGTTTTACTATTCATCTACCAAGGTGTTAAACGAGGGTTAGGACGTCGTGGATAAATTAGGTTTAATTATTTTGGCTGGTGGTTTGAGTTCTCGCATGGGGCAACCTAAGGCATTATTACCTTGGGTTAATGGTGAAAGCCTCATATCTCATGCACTTCGTAAGGGATTAGAAGCGGATGTGGATGATATTATCATCTCCATTGGTGATGATGATCAGTTAGGACATGGCATTCAGACTCATATCATTGATACGTTATCGAACGATGAGAAGAAAAAAGTTTCTATTGTTCGGGATTCTATTGAGCGACGTGGTCCTCTAGGGGGACTTTATAGTGCTCTAGCTGTTGGAATGAGTCCTGCCTATGCGGTGATGGCTGTAGATATGCCATTTATGCCTATGGATTTATATTATGATTGGTTATATCAAGTGAATCATAACAATTGGAATGTCATAGTTCCTACTGGTTCTAGAGGTAAGCCAGAACCTATGGCGGGAATTTATAGACCTCATATTGTATCATTACTTCCATCTATTCTAGCCGGTAAAGACGTATCGTTGCAGCATGCCCTTGATACGATTGGTCATGTTGAATCTATTGATGCCAGTGATTATGATTGGGAGCTAAGTAATGTAAATCATTATGATGACTATCAATGGGCTCGTGCATTAGCAGAAAATGAGTTCCGTCGTGTGCCGCTTATTAGTGTAGTAGCATCAAAACGTAAAACAGGTAAGACTACGGTAGTAACCCGTCTTGTAGCTGAGTTACAACGAGCTGGGTTTTCTGTAGGTGTTGTAAAGAGTGATAAACACGGCTTTCAAATGGATCATGAAGGGACCGATACAGACCTTTCTTATAAAGCTGGTGCTGATGCGGTGGCTATTGCAGGCCCTAATGAAACAGCGATTCGTATACGCACTAAAGAACAATCAAATCTGTATGAAATATCACAGTTTATGCCTGTGGATATAGTTATACTAGAAACAAGGTCCCAAGGCATTGCCCCTATTATAGAGGTTACGCAAGAAGGACATACAGAAGAGCTTATCTCAGATTCTATCGATCGAGTAGCTATAATCGAAATTAGCAAGTTAGACCAAGACGTACCAGGATTAGTACGTCACATACAGGAAATGATGAGGTGTTTAAATGGCCGTCGTTACTGTTGAGGAGGCCCTTCAATTATGGGAGAAGGCCTTAGATACGCAAGTTTATAAAGTAGAAATGATTGATGTTAAGTCTGCTAAGGGATATGTGTTGGCAGAGGATATCGTTGCGCCCACAGATGTACCGGCCTTTTCGAAATCAGCGATGGATGGGTATGCCATTGCCTTTTCCGCGGATTGTAATGAGTATATTGTTGACGGTGTTATAGGCGCCGGCGTTGTATGGGAACAACCTGTTGCA
>JAWERH010000124.1:0-3121 GCA_032482215.1 Veillonella sp.
TTATCTGGGCAATGGAAGTAAGAGTAGTTTTCCACTACACCAATAATAGGCACTTGCATTAAATCAGCCATCTTAACTGCCTTTTCAACAATCATGGATACCAAGTCTTGAGGAGATGTAACAATGATGATACCATCCAATTTCAAAGATTGATATACAGTAATTGCTACGTCACCTGTTCCTGGCGGCATATCAACGAATAAATAATCGATGTCTTTCCAAATAACATCACTATAGAATTGTTTTACCACATTGCCTAAAATAGGACCACGCCATAAAACAGGATCTGTATCGTTTTCCAAAAGGAGGTTAACAGACATAACGTCAATGCCGCCTTTAGATTTTACAGGATACATACCGATTTCGTCAGCATATGCTTTTTCCTTGATACCAAACATTTTAGGAATAGAAGGACCTGTAATATCTGCATCGAGGATACCAACTTTGTAACCCTTACGCGCCATAGTAATAGCCATTAAGCTTGTAACGGAGGATTTACCTACGCCACCTTTACCGGATACTACGCCGATTACATGTTTAACAGAACTAAGCTCGTGTAATGGAGCTGTAAGATCTTGAGGTTGTTGAGGAGCGCCGCCACCGCAACCAGAAGATTTAGATGGGCATCCGCCACAATCACTGCTGCTACCGCAACCCATAGTAAACACCTACTTTCTTTGAGGAACTACCTCACATCTATATGTAAAACTTTTTCTCTATATGGTAGATACAATGTATCTACTGTTACATTGTATCATGTCATATCAAACTTTATCAATATATTACTCGCCACAGAACTCTTTGGTTAAGGCACCAAGAATTTCCATACCTTTTGTGATTTCTTCTACTGTTGGTACTGTATAGCTTAAGCGGAATGCATGGCCTTCCCCTGCTCCATCAGCAGCAAAAGCACCACACTTAATGATCCCTACATTACGATTCATACACGTTTCAAAGAATTCGTCACAATCTACATCCTCAGGCATCGTCATCCATGCGAACATACCACCTGTAGGCTGAGTTAACTTAACCTTAGAACTTGCATACTTATTGAATGCATTAAGCAAAGCATCACATTTAGTCTTATATACTTTACGTACATTTTCTAAGTGCGCATCATAGTCAATAGTATCAAGAACTTTAGCTACTACCTTTTGCGTAACTAATGGCATTTGACCAGCTGTATTATTCTTTAAAGCTTGGATAGCTTCGATTACCTTCTCTGGGCCAAATAGGAAACCTACACGTAAACCTGCAGATAATGTCTTCGAATAAGAACCGGCATAGAGAACACGATTTTCGGTATCAAAAGATTTAAATGTTGGAATATATTCACCAGCAAAACGAATTTCACCATATGGATCATCTTCATAGATGAATAAATCATATTTAGAGGCAATAGCGTAAATTTCTTTACGGCGTTCCAATGGCATTGTAATACCTGTAGGATTTTGGAAATTCGGAATGAGATAAATATATTTACCCTTACCAGACTGAGCGGCTTTTTCTAATTCACTAGGAATCATGCCGTACTCATCAGTCTTAATGCCTAATGCTTTACCGCCCATGTTGCGTACAGAATTGATGGCACTTGTGAAAGTAAATTCATCCATATATACTTCGTCACCAGGTTCCAATACAGTAATTGGTACAAGACCTAATAGTTGACCTGCACCATTAGAAATAATAAGGCCTTGGCCTTCTGGATTCATCTTATGTGCTTTTACAAGACGATCTAATGTCAATTCCGCTAAACGTGCATCACCTTGCATTGGGCCATATTGTAATAAACTCATTGGATTAGAGTGAACTACTTCATCGAATGCCTTTTCAATGATTTCCACAGGAATCGCTTCTGGCGCTGGATTGCCAATACCAAAGCTGATAAAACCTTCTACGCCTACACCACGTTCAAATACTTCGCGAATAAAATTTGGACCTTTTAAAGTGACACGTTCAGGAAGAGAAAAACTCATACAATCGCCTCTTTCATATATACTAAGTTAAAAATATTACTACGTTAAAAAATTACGCATTAGGATCATGTTCTTGTTCAGCATTCTTCTTATTAATATAGTTCTTATATACTTTCCAAAGAATGAAGTATACAACACCCGCAACAAGAACAATAATTCCTAATCGCCCCATATTTTCTTGGAAATTTACAATATCTGTACCGATAGCAACTTCAAGAGCTGTAGATGGGAATTTACCAATTAAATTTGCTAAGATGTAGTCTCTCGGTTTAATTTTACTAATAGCACCTAGTGCCGTAATAACACCAGATGGGAAGTATGGTAAGGATCGTGCAAATAACATAACCACAAAACCATTTTTACCAGAGAAATCATCTACTTTCATCAATACCGTACTCTTAGCAATGAGCTTATCCGCTGTATCACGTAAGAAGTAACGCATAATATAAAAGCTAATGACTACACCAATTGTTTCTGCAAGCCAAGAAATAATGATCCCTGGCCACATACCAAATACTAGACCGTTTGCGGTAGATATAAATATGGATGGTAAGAAACCAACAGCATTAACAAAAATATCGAGAAGCATACTTACAACCATGGCCATAGGACCAAAGCCTTGAATATACTCTGCTATTTCATCCATGGATCCACTCGTCGCTAAATGCCACATTGTAGGATAAAATGTAGGGTCTACTATATTGATGGCAATTAATAGAATGACAAAACCAATGCCTGCTATTAACTGTACCCAACCTTCACCAGAAGGCTTTAATTTTCTTGTACTCATATATACCTCGTTTTATAAAAAACTAGTTCCATTATATCACGGATTCTATAGAACTGTTATATATAGTTCCCCTTCTTTAATTCTGTTCTAATTAGCAATCTTTCTATATTCGATAATAAGCCTATAGATTCCATTTTTTCAATTACTACCAGTTAAAAATATTATTATTAGAACTTATATGGGTTACTTTTACAGATACTACCAGTTAAAAAATAATTACTTTTAACTGGTAGTATCTATAAAATATGTATAATTACATTAGCATAAAAATTATCGAAAGATGTATAATACTATTATAACGAGAATATTCTTAATGAAAGAAGGTATATTATGGTATCAGCAGGTCAAACAGCTA
>JAWERH010000125.1:0-4703 GCA_032482215.1 Veillonella sp.
TTCTAAAACGATTATCAACAAACATAGATTTTATCTAGTGTTTGCTAACTAATAAACAGTCGCTTCGAACGACTGTATAGCTATTATAGTACAAAGAACTGAGGTATGCAACCCCTAATTTTAAAATTTTGCAAACTTTTTTCTACCTCTCTTTATATGGTAGATTCTTGTATTTAACATACTATATATAGTACTTATTAATATTATCAATAATCAACTTAAATTGGCTTACTATATACGCTATTACCACTACATCTATACCGTTATTTTTTTAAGCAGTAATTCGCATTCAGACTCTTTTATTAATCACCTCTTAAGCTACATGTATCATCAGCATAATTCTGTCCTTATACAGTATATATATTTTATATAGATCTATAAGTTTTTAATGTTACCTATTTCCAGATCTATAGGATTTATTTTATATAGGCTCTATCTTATATGGCATCTATTTTATAAAGCCTCCAATTTATCTACATATATAAAAACAACGCCATCCAACCGGATGGCGTTGTTTAATAAGGATTTGTGTTCCCTAGTCGGGGGGCCAGGGTACAGGGGCCCTCACAAACTCATTATAAGGGCCATTGTGTCATTGTAGATACGCGTGCATGTAAGGGATACACGTATATCATCAGTATGTATTAGAGATCAACTAAGTCTTTTAACGAGAGAAGACAAGGCTTTAATACCTACATCACTATAGATATCAATTATTGTTGGATCGCACTACGCAAATCAACTTTGTTGTAGTCATTGCTACCCATTGGTTCGTTGATAGCTTTGCGAAGGTCTACTACGTGCTCATCAGCAGCAGTTGGTTCTTCGCTCGCTTTGTTTTTAACAGTTTCTTTAGCAGCGAACCAAATTGTTTCGTTCATGTAATGACGAAGTTCTTCGTTAGATACATGTTCTTGCTCTTGAGCAAGGACATCCAAGATAGCATCTTCTAAGTCTTGTGCTTCGTTATCATTCATTGGACCGCCAATTTGTTTTTGTTTTTGTACTACTTCGTTAACACGATCTACCATGCCACGCAATACATTATAACCATAGCTGTTTACGAAGCCATCTTTTTCATTGTATTTAGGTGTTTCAAAGTATTCGTATTCGTTTTTGTTACGGTTTTCACCGTTCCAATTTAAAGCTGTTTCAAAACCGTGTACGCGGCCTAAGGAATGCGTACGGAAGTAATCAGCATAGTTATGCTTATCTTTGGAATGTAGCCAGATTTTATCTGCTTTAGTCAATTGTTCATGATTATTGCGTTTAGCTTCTGCTAAGGCGATTTTTTGTTCTGCATTTTCCCATGCTTTCACATAATCATGAATAGATTGTACAACTTGTGGGCTAGCCACAGGCACCAATACAACATTGCTTAAACTAGGTGTAGATGCAGGGTTAGGTAAGATCAAGTTGTCATCATATGTTGGAGCGCTTGCTGCATGACCAGTGAAGGATGCTGCGCTCAATAAAACTGCTGCTGTGAAAGCAAGCATTGTAGATTTTTTCATATCTATTCCTCTTTCCATAGTCGAATTAATGTGCTGGTTAAGGGCTCCCGAAGGAACCCCTAGCCAGTTATATCCAATTGATAACTAGATTTTAAAGCCTAGTTTTGAAAATTACATACCCATTTTCGCCATCATTGCAGCCATTTGAGCTTTCAATACTTCTACTTCACTTTGTAGACCAGCGTTTTGAGCTTTAATTTGTTCGTTTCCTTTTAATCCGGCATTTTGAGCTTTCATTGCAGCCATTTCAGTTTGAACTGCGTATGCAGAGCTGATAGGGCCTTTGCGGTAGCGGTCTGCTACAGCTGCTTCAGCATCTCTGTTACCAACTTTCCAAGTTACACCAGCGTTTGCCATCATGTGGCTAGAACCGCCAGCCCAGGACAAGCCGCCATGGAACATTGTGGACTCGTTTTTGTAATGAGCTACGCCCACTGCAATCGCGGAGTTACCACGGTAGTTACCGTAACCAGCCATGATTTGAGTTGGTTCCAATGGATCGTATTGCATAGGTTTCAATGCGGACAATGCTGCACCTTGTGCACCTACACGACCGATTTCTTCGTTCAATTGATCAACGCGAGGGTCAACTGCGCCTTTTACGGAAAGGTCATAGTTCAAGCCGCCATCAGCAGATTCAGTTTTCTTCAATACTACGGATTGGTCATCAGATGTCAATGTAGTACGGGAATCTTTCAATTGTTTAACGTTTACTGCATCAGTATCATTAGTGCCACGTTGAACATTAGTAACTTTGTTGCCACCCATGTTGAGGTTGCCACCAGTGATATTTACAGTATCGCCACCGAAGGATACTTTAGGACCATTGGAGTTATTGGAAATGGAAGTGATGTTAGTGAGGTCACCTTTCACGTCGAAGGATACTTTACCGTTCGCATCAGTGTGAGCAGTAGTATTTACGCCGTTAGAGAAGTCTAAACCTTCAGATAACATTACTGTTCTAGCGTTGCCACCATTTTCTTTATAAGTCAATGGAATTTGTTTAGCTGCTTCGTTACCATTGAAGTTAACTTGGTAGTTAGTTGTATGGTTAGTAGCATTTGGTTGAACGTCTACAGTGATCGCTTTGTTGTCACCTGTTACAGTAACTGCTTCGCGAGCTGCATCTTTTACGTCATTTTTATCTACAGATACTTCGTATGTTGCACCAGCTGCACCGAATGTATCGCCAGCTTTAGGAGCTACTTTGGCGATGTTATTAGCATCAGCTTTAGCTTGTACTTTTTCAGTAGATTTTTTAGCTGCTTCTTCTTGAACAAGTTTCAATTGTTCTTCAGTTGCTGCACGACCTTTAGTTGCGAAGTCAGCGGAATCAAGAGTTTTGTTAGTTAAGCCAGTGATGTCACCAGTTTTACCATCAAGCTTGATTGTGTTGTCGCCAGCTACGTTAACTACTTGGTCACCTTTGAATTCTAATTTGCCATCGCCTTCGTTGTTAGTAATGGAAGTGATTTTGTTCAAATCGCCTTCAACATTAACTTTGTAAGGGTTAGCTTTAGAACCGTCACCAGTCACTTTAGTATTTTGACCGTCAACAAGGTTAGTTTTAGCTGCTTTTAATTGACGTACGTTAACCGCATCAGTGTCGTTTACACCGTCTTCAACGTTAGTAATTTGTTTATTACCAGCATTGATGCCGTCTTTAGTTACGGATGGGCCGTTGTTGATTACTAAGCCACCATCAGTGATCTTAGTATCGCCAATTGTTACGGAACCTTTATTAGTAAGATCTACATTGTTGCTCAATGCATATTCTACTTTAGCACCGTTAGCGTCGCTAGTTTGTTTTACAGTGAGGTTTTTACCGCCGGAGAATTCAACAGTTTTACCATCAGTAATTTTCTTAGCAGCTGTTTCAGAATCAGCAGTAGTATTACCAGAAGACTTAACGTTGAAGCTGTTCATTGTACCAAGGCCAGCACCGCTAATTGTCATTTCGCCATTAGCAGATTTGGATACTGTGATACCGTCAGCGCCTTTAACATTTACTTTACCGCCGTTAGCTGGAACATCTGTGCCATTAGCTTGGATTGTCCAGATATCGTCAGTGTTAGCGAATGTTTTGTCGCCGTATTTAATGCGGTCTCCATCTTTCTTAATTGTTGTGTAGTTATCAGGTGTACCTAAGTGGATTTCCTTAGTTTGGATGGAGTCGATGCCTTTGATGTTTTTATTCAAGCGAATGTTCAAAGTATCGTTACCATCAGCAGTTACAGCGATGTTACCTGCAGCAGATTCAAATGTTTTTTCTTGCTCTTCAGTAACGCCTTCACCTTTAACTTTAACTGTGGAGTTAAGTTTATTTTTGTTTACAACGCTTTCGTTGTTACCAGTGAATTTCAAGCCGTCATCAGTAGTAGCAACTTCGTGTTTGTTCTTGTTGCTATCTTCGTAAACGATACGAGTCATACCGTTAGTACCATTTTTACCGTCTACGCCGTCTTGGCCGTTAGCACCTTTGAAAGTAAGACCATCTTTACCGTCTTTACCATTCAAGCCGATAGAGCCGTCTTTACCGTTGATTACAACAGCAGAACCGTCTTTACCGTTTACACCGATCTTACCGTCAACACCTGGTTTACCGTCTTTACCATCATTACCAACTTTGATATCGTCGGACAATGCATAGTTGTAAGTATGGTTGCCAGTTACTTTATCTACGATTTGTTCAACAGTTAAGTTTTTACCTGCACCGAAGTTTACAGTTGTGCCAGGTTTTACGATTGTTGCACTGTGATCGCCTACTGTGTTACCAGTAACGTCACCTTTCCAACCGGAGTTGTTGATTGTATCTACTACAGTTTTAACTGTTGCGATACCATTTTCACCATCTACGCCTGGTTTGCCGTCAACGCCGTCTCTCACTTTACCAAGTGTTACGTCGTATTTAACAACACCGTTTGCATCAACGGAAGCTTTAGTGTAGTTACCGTCAACGAAGTTCAAGCCTTCAGACAATTTAACTTTTTGTTTAGCACCGCCGTTAGCTGTGTAGTTAAGTTCAGCATCGCCAAGGTTAGTTGCTTTTGCATTTACTGTGTAAATGTTTTGACCATCAGCACCAATTGTTTTATCAACTGTTACGTTGTCACCAGCTTTAACTTCTGTCTTAGCGGATTTCAATTGTTTTACGTTAACTGCGTCAGTGTCATTTACGCCAGCTTTCAC
>JAWERH010000126.1:0-6146 GCA_032482215.1 Veillonella sp.
AATGGGCATGCCTAAACGTCACTTAACTGATACTGCAGCAGTGACTAAATTCGTTGGTTAATTCGTTTGATTTAGACATGACCTCAGTTGGTCCTCGTACTGTCTTAAATCTAAACCTATTATCATAATTACCAGAAGAACCCCCTAGCTTAGGCTAGGGGGTTTTTCTTTTGATATCAGGTCATAATTGTAGTATAATAAAAACATTAATTGTATACACTTATATGAGTAACAACTAATGTGTTGTTACTTTTAATTAATTATAGAGATATATAATCTATTTGAATAAGAATGGATATGAACAAATATGAGGCTATGTGTAATGAGTGCACTTACTTAGCCTAGATGGAGAGTTTTGTATTCAATAATTTAGATTCTGTATAAATGGGAGTATTAGTGTTGTAGAGTGTTATACAAGGGGAGGCCATAATGAATGATATGTTATTAGAATATATCGATCGCATGATTGATCAAGAGAAAGACCATCGTGTTTTTCCTGTAGAGTTTAACGATAAAACCTATTATGTAAAGCAAGATATCAGTAATCGCCGCTCTAGTTGGATTAAACCATCTCCTAGAGCTGCCTTTGATTATGAGTTCTATAAAATATCCTTTATAAATACACAGCTACCTGTAGCGCCTGTAATTGCTGGTTTTAGAGAGCATTATTTCGTTACAGAAGGGTCTGGTAAAACATTAACCTATTATAGCGAATTGCCGGCTCAACATCCTGATGATGATAGCTTACAAGATATGGTGACTCATATCTTCTATATCTTTGGTAAAACATTGGGACAACTCCATGACTACGGTTTATCTCATGGTCGTCCTGCCATGAGAGATATTACCTATGATCCTGATACAGATAAGATTACCTTGCTAGACTGGGAAAATGGCCGTCGTTGGCCTGAACTAACACCGCAAGGTTGGGATTTACTTATCTTCGTTCACAGCTACTTGCGCGAAGATAATTTGCCGATTTCTTACCTATATGCCATGATGAATGGTTATAGCTCTGCTCGTACGGCTCGAGATACTGTATTACATGTGAAAGATGTTTTACGTAAACACGAATGTCTCTTTAAATTCTGTCGTATGTTAAATCCATTACACTTTGTGGATACAGAAGCAGCCGTTAAAGCCTATGACTTTATGTTGGCATTGAAAACTGAATAGTGTTGAACTTAAGCGGTTTAACATACCAGTACTATTTTTAATGGCGCTTTATAGTACTCATAGATCTTATAGACCTTTACGGTTCCTATATATAACTAGGAATTGGTAAAGGTCTTTTTGCATTTATAAGAACTTTATTGTTTTAATACTGCTAGAAGTTTAATGAAATCTATATAGTTACTTTTGAAGTTATATAGTTGGTATAAGAAGTATATAGTTACTGCCATAAGTACAGAGTTAGAGCCGTAGTTCCCAGACTTTCACAATGATTACCATAATTACTCTAGAGGGGGTTGTCGAAGGAGGACCTCAGGAATATAAGAGGGTGAAAGGAGGTGATACGATGGCTAACATTAAACGCACTAAATTGGTGTTGCGTTTTAACATCGGCACCGAAGATGCGCCGAAGCGTCCGACGATAATGTAAAAACCGTTGGTAATGCGCTGGCAGCCTTGTATGACCACAGCTTGTCCGACGTGGTCCGCGTCAATGAAGTATCCTTAGGACATTAATTGAATCTTATCTATTTGTTTTTTAGGTGCTCCAAACACATCCTTATTGTCAGTCTTTATATCCTCCCATAGTCGTAACAGGATATAAAGATTGCAAACCCTCACATTCCCATCCTTATTGATATGAATTGTAGATAGATATATTTAATCTAATTGTAATTTGTGTAATTACAGAATTGCAGAGTTACAGAAATCATCCTATTCTATCTAAATTCGAGAACTTGTTTATGAAACGTGAAAGGAGGCGCCCACATGGCGGAAAAACGCGTTGTATATCTTACATTTTCTACGGTCGGTGGTAAAAGCACATCAGTCACAATTAGTGCTCCTCGTGCTGGAATTACTTTACAAGATGCTAAAACAGCGGCTAATGCGCTAGTAGCGAACAAAGTAATCCTTGGTTCTGGTGATGCAGAACTAGCGGCATTTACTACGGCTCGTGAAGTAACAACTCAAACTACTGAATTGCAATAGTCGCATACAGTTAAATGGTAAAAAGGCTTTCACCTGTGGTGAGGGCCTTTTTATTATGGTAAAATATAAGATATACCGAATAAGTATGGTAATGATGAAAATACTATGCCCAAAAATTTGTGCATAATGGACCCGTATGGGAATTAAAAAGGGGTAAAACAGTGGAATATATCATTTCATTTATGGAAACGTATGGCTATGGAGCCATGTTTATTGCAATGGTTTTGGAAAATGCTAACATTCCTATTCCTAGTGAAATCGTCTTAGGTTTTGCTGGATATCTGATTGCTCAGGGCATATTTGATTTACATACGACTATGGTTGTAGGTATTTTAGCAGGGATTGTAGGCTCTATCTTATCCTACTGGATGGGTGAGCATGGCGGACGTCCACTTCTTTTGAAATATGGCAAATACATATTCTTTAATGAACATAAATTTGAACTCGCTGAAAAGTTGTTTAATAAGTATGGTGGTGCCGCGGTGTTCTTTGGCCGTTTGTTGCCAGGTGTTCGTACATTTATTTCTTTCCCAGCTGGCATGGCTCGTTATCCAATGTGGCATTTTGTCATTTGGACTGTACTAGGCACGATTCCTTGGACAATCCTTCTTGTTTACCTGGGTAAAGTACTCGGTGAAAATTGGAAGGATCTTATCCAATACAATCATGAATTCTTGATTGTTATGATTGTTGTATTCGTTATTATAGCGGCTGTATTGGGCTTTAAATACTATCGCAATCGCCGATAAGGAGGCCCTTATGAAACTTTCACGATTAACGCCAGTCGTATTTATTGTATGGCTCGTTTTTTATCTGTTTGGCAATAATATGTTGCCTGTTACGGATCCTGTGGAATCTAACTATGCGTTAACTGCTAAGGAAATGGTTCTCTCCGGAGATTGGTTGTCACCTCAAATTTACGGTACCTATTGGTACGATAAACCAATTATGATTTATTGGCTCATTGCCCTTGGATTTAAAATCTTTGGTATTGCCGATTGGGTGGTTCGTTTACCAAGTGCTATCTTTGGCGCTTTATCTGTAGCGACTATGTATCAATCGACGCGTACTATGAGCGGCAAGTGGGCCCTCGGCTTAATTGCGGCCGGTGTTCTTGGTACATCCCTCATGTTCTGGACCGTAGCTCATGGCGTTATTACGGACATGGTGCTACTTTATACGACGATCATGGTTATGATTTATTCCTATAAGGGGATGGTGGAACAGAAACCACATGCTATGATTGTGGCCTATATCTTTGCAGCCCTCGGGGTGCTCACAAAGGGGCCTGTAGCACTCGTTTTGCCTGGTATGATTTTACTCGTTTTTGCCGGGATCAATCGTTCTTGGTCGATGGTGAAAGCTATCTTTGATTGGCGTGGCATTCTTGCCTTTTGTGTAGTCTGCTTGCCGTGGTATGTGTATATGTACAGCGTTCACGGTCAAGATTTTATCAATGGCTTCTTAGGGCTTCACAATGTAACACGGGCCACACAATCTGAGCATCCTGAAGATAATGTGTGGTGGTATTATATCGCCATCTTCCTAGGTGCTTCTTTGCCGTGGACTGGTGCTGTTATTTACGGTATGATTGATGGTTTTAAACAGCGTCATACAGCCTTTATCTATAACATGACTTGGGGTGTTGGGGTCGTTTTGTTCTACACCTTAATGGCTACAAAATATCCTTTATATACATTCGTGAGCTTAGTTCCCTTTAGTGCTATTGGCGCTATGGGCGTTATGAAGATTATACGTAAAGGTAAATCTAGAGCTGTTAAATGGGTCATTATGGGACCTACCTTACTCTTATGGATTGCTTATGTAGCGGGATCATTCTTCGCTCCATGGGGCTTCTATTTCTTGCTCTATGTTGTGGCGGCTGTAGCCGTACTCCTTTTATTCCACGCATGGTATACGAAGAAAGGGTATCGTCTTGTTAGTGTCATTGTCCTAGGTACGATGGTTATTTCTTCCATTGTTGTGGTAGAAGGGTTAGAACCATTTGTAAAACAGCGTAGTAATATCGATGTAGTACCTGTGGTAGACTCCTATGATGGGGATATCTATTACTACAACGGGTACAGTACATCCGCTGTATACTATACAGGTCATAAGATTATTAAAATCAATGGTGATGAAAGTCGCTGGGATGATCGAGATAAAATTAAAAAACGCAGTGCCGAGTGGTCAAAGAAATATCTTATGGAACAAGTTAACGAAGAGGAATTTAACAAGATAATCGCCTCTGGTAAACCTCTAATGCTCATCGTTCCAAAAGGTGAAATCAAGCACTTCCGTCAGTCTACTATCTACCCAAATGTATCTGAGTCTAGCGAAGCTGGTACATTCTTCAAGTAAATATATACATATGCGATATCAGTAAATATATAGAGTATAACTAAATATATAGAGTATAACTAAATATATATGAAATAACTTAATACAATGTGTGAATAACGCGCATATAGAAACAGGTAGTATCTGATGGATACTACCTGTTTTGTATTTCGTGAGTATCTTTTGTTTGTTGTGCTAGTAGCTACTAGCTATTAGCTATTAGCTAGTATGCTTATTGTTATATGTGTAGTGGACTGCCTATATTGATACTTTTCGCACCTAAGCAATAATACCTACAATATTACTGTGTTTTATTGACAGAATTAATGCATATTGTTATAGTAGGGTATAAATAAGTTTAGAAGACGAGGTATTCTAAAGCCAGACTTCATCTAGGTTTTAGAAAAGTGCGAAAAATGACATGTGTCAAAAACGCCCCTTGTTATGAGGTAGAAAGAGGGGAAGTTATGAAGAAAACTTGGTATCTAATCATTGCGGTGGTTCTCTTGGTTATTGGTGGAATAGTATATGGCTATCATGAACACAATAAACCAAAAACGGCCCAAGAATTAAAGACTGTACGCGTAGCCTATTTACCAATTACCCATGCATTGCCGGTATTTGCTACAAAAGAACTAGAAACAGCAGATGGACCTGTTCATGTAGAGCTTGTTAAGTATGGATCTTGGCCAGAGCTTATGGATGCACTCAACACAGGTAAGGTAGACGCTGCGTCAGTTCTCGTTGAGCTTGGTGTAAAGGCTCGTGAACAAGGTATTGATGTTCGTGCTGCTGCACTTGGTCATACAGAGGGTAATATTATCATCGTAAATAAGGATATTAACTCCGTTCAAGACTTAAAAGGTAAATCTTTTGCTATCCCTCATAAACAGTCTACTCAAAAAATTCTCGTAGACCTCATGCTTGAACAAGCGGGGCTTTCTGAAAAAGATGTACAAATCGTAGAAATGAGCCCTCCAGAAATGCCTTCTGCTTTATCGGTAGGACAAATTGCTGGGTATAGTGTGGCCGAACCATTTGGCTCTCTAGCTCTTGAAATGGGAAATGGGAAGGTCTTCGAAGATCCTGACCATCTTTGGCATGATAATATTTGCTGTGCTCTTGTGTTTAATGGTCAATTCGTCGATGAACATCATGATTTGGCGAAAGCTTTTACAAAAGCCTATCTCGATGCAGGTAAATACCTAGATGAGCATCCAAAGGCACAAGAGGAGATTTCCTTAAAGTACATGAAATTTAATGATCCAGTTATTGAACGTTCCCTCAAAGTGATTGGGTTTAAAGATTTAGCCCTTACAGAGGACCGTTATAATGCGCTCGTGCATCACATGACACATATTGATTTAATCAAAAAAGTGCCGACCTATTCAGAGTTTGTAGATCAATCATTGTTACCATAGGAGGGGGACTATGAAGAAATATACATATGTGCCAGGTTCGTTTATTGCGGCTTGGTTGATTTGGGAATTAATCGTTCGCCTCGGTGGTTTCAACGAAGCGCTATTGCCAACGCCATATAAGGTATTGCTTGGGTTTGGAGAGCTCATCGGAGATGGCGTTCTATTTAAGGATATTGCAGACAGTTTAGTACGGTTCTTTATCGGCTATCTTATTTCTGTTGT
>JAWERH010000127.1:0-4506 GCA_032482215.1 Veillonella sp.
CCTGCGGCTACGACAACTAACAAGGCATTAAAGCGCAGCATCAGACCGATGACCATCACTAAAATACCAGATAAGACTAACATAGTCTCACATCCTTTCTACAAACCATCTATAAACTAGTTCTATAGTCCATAGATATAATATATATGTTTACATTATATAATATATATGTTTACTTTATATACCCAAATATGTTTTTTTTGCATAAACAAATAAACCTTATACATTACTCTCATTTGATACAGTTATTATGTCACATTAAGTACACTCTATGTCACATTAAGTACACTCTATATCAGAATAGTTATGTATAAGGTTTGATTAGTTACTAGGCAACTATAATAAATCTTTTTTGAAAAGTATGGTAGTATGTTGTTTGCCTCTAAAATGAACTTTATCATAAGCCTTAAAGCCAAAGGATTCATACATTTTAGGCAACCACGGATGTTCTTTTGCAGTCCCCAATGTAACAGCAGGTGTTTTAAATTGGTTAATCAATAATTCTTCAGCATAGCCCAATGTTTCCCGAGCATAGCCTTTGCCTTTAAATTCAGGCGCTGTTACAAAGTGAGCGATGTGTGGAAATTTATCTGGTGTAGAATATTTAACCCACGGCATACAGAATGTAATAGAGCTAACAAGTTGTCCATCAATATACAATCCATATACAGGATAGGTCTCGATCCATTCTTTGGATTCTTCCTCTGTAAAATCGATAGCATCGAATGTAATCGGATAGTCCTTAATCGCTGCATAGCCGTCAATTAACACCTTATGATATTCCGCTGTATCTGCTACAGTTAATTGTCTAAATTCTTTCATGGTCTTTCCCTCATATTTATGTTTTTATTCACTAGTTTTGCATATTTATTACTTATGAATGTTATTATACACTTATGCGTATTAAGTTGCAATATATTTACATAAATATTGCATGAAGTTTTAATGCCTAAGAAGAAAATAGAGGATGATATATTGTAATATAGATATTTTTATAGCATCAATACTGCTCTACCATAAAAGTTACCCAATATACATGGAATGTATAAATATAAAAAACAGGATGTATCACTAGGATACATCCTGTTTTTGAGCTTTCACAAGCTCGAGGGGAAGTTATCAATATATTATTGATTAATACGGGAACCGTATACGTCGCGTTGAGTTTTAGGTTCGTTGTTAACGCGAACACGTTCTGTTTTATGACGATCGTTGTCAGCACCAGAAATACGATCAACACGGAAGTGGTTAAGACGGATATTTTGTAATTCAGGACCAAATTCGTTCATTGCACGTTTCATGTTGTCATCGATAGGAGCACCATTTTGAAGTGCACGGTACAACATAGTAGCGAATTCGTAACGAGTCATCTTAACATCGCCTTTGAATGTGCCATCAGGGTAGCCAACAAGGATACCATTGCCAGCCAATTGGCTAATGTATTGGTAAGCCCAGTGGTTACGAGGAACGTCTGGGAATTCAGCAGTTTTGCTAGGATCAATTGCATGTGGAGTCAAGATTTGTAACAAGTTGTTATATTTGTTTTCCATATCTTGAAGACGTGCATTCAATTCAGCAATTTCACGGCCCATAGCTACGCGAGAGCGGGACTCAGGGGAACGTTTACCAAGACGAATGGATACGCCAGCATTCAATTGAGATTCGCCAGTACCTACAGTACCACCAACGGAGAACATTGTGTCTTCGTTAGGACGGTAGAAAGCGCCCAATGCAGCGGAGTTAGCATTGTGGTAGTGACCATAACCAGCAGCGATTGTCCATTTGTCATCTGGGTTGAAGTCCAATGGATGTAAAGCAGCCAATGCAGCAGAACCTGCACCTACTTTATTAACGCGTTTTTCAACATTGCCAACTCGGTTGTTCAAGTTAGTAATATTATTGTTGATTTGACCTGGTGTGGAGTTGTTGATTTGAGTTTGTAAATCATTTGCTACGGAGTACAATTGGCTACCGTTTACAGCATCTGTGGAATCAGCGGAAATTTTACCAGCTGCTACGTTGTGGATTTGACGTTCTTGACCAGCTTTACCAACGGATACAGAGCCTACAGGGCTAGTACCTGCGAAGCCACCATATGTATGGCCAGCTACAGTTGCGCTAGTTACGTTTGTTGCAGAACGAGTAGTGGAATCAGCACCTAATGCAATGGAATTTGCAGTGGATGCATTAGCTTTGTTACCGATTGCAATGCTGTAATCAGCAGTTGCAGCTGCATCAGAACCAAATACGTTAGTACGTACGCCTGTTGCTTGAGCTCCAGCACCGAATGCTTGTGCATGATCGCCAGTAGCTGTTGCAGAGGAACCAATAGCATTAGCATGGTTGCCATTAGCTGTAGCATCAGCACCGATAGCATTAGCTTTGTAACCAGTGGATTTTGCTTGGTGACCAAGAGCTAAAGAACGTACATCGGAAGCTGTTGCACGAGTACCGATTGCAATGCCCCAAGTTTTGTCAGCTTGAGCTTCATGACCGATAGCAATGGATTCGCTCATTTTTGCTTTTGCTTCGTTACCTACTGCTAATGCAGAGCTACCTAATGCAGTGTTTTTAGAACCGATAGCTACAGAATTGCTGTTCCAAGAACCAGTTTGAAGTGTAGCTGCATCAGATTCATTATCGAAAGTACGATCGCGGTAGTTTTTAGTTGTACCATCTACAGTATTGTTATAACCATAACCGATAGCATTTGTACCGTTAATTACGTTGCTATCACCGAAAGCTTGTGCAAATGCACCTGTTACAGTGTTACCATCGCCAAATGCGTTAGCTTGGTTACCATTGATTGTATTTTGGTTACCGTATGCACTGCTAGAACCATTAGCGCTTGTAATTGTATTACCTTGACCTACAGCGATGCTAGTAGCTGTACCATTAGCAACAGTACCATAAGCAACACTATTATGTGTAGTATCAGGAGATGCAGTAGCATTACCGGAAGCAAAGATAAAACCTTGTGCTGTTTGAATTTCTGCCGCATCTACTGGTGCAGTTGCAGATAGACCTACAGCTGCAGCAGCAGCCAATACAGCAAACGCTAATTTTTTGGAATGTTTGTTTTCTCTCATCTTACACCCTCACTAAATTAAAATTCTTAACCAAACACAATACAATTTTTCAACCTCTCTAAGTTCCGCCTCTCTCCTCGGGCTGATAAAATATACTTCTTACTTCTCACATAAGAAATATATTTGATTCAATTTAAGAAAAATTTATATTGTTGATTACCCGCATAGCATATCAAAGTTTTACGATATAAACAAGCCTTTTTCCCATATAAAGTTCATTAATAGCTCTTCATAATTCCAAAAAATAGCATGATTACTGGCATTCTTTGTTGTATCAATATACTCATCATTTTTAATGATGAGTAAGAAAAATCACACCTTTTTAAGGATTCTACAGAATATATTTTGTATAACTTATAAATAATCGTCGCTTTAATAAGTTTTATAAATATTTCAAATAGCCTATCATTCCTTATTCATATTAACTTCATGAACTCTTTCTGAAATTCTAATAAGAGAATAATTAATCATTTTTCTGAATTTTATAATAATTTTATATTTATTCTTAATAGTATTCTACATCTACTTAAATAAGTTAATAAGTATACACATATCACCCAAAATATCCGCATAAGTTTACAAAACAAGGCTTAATCTATATATACAGCATCCATATTCTTTCCATAGCTATCATAAAAATCAAAAAGCTCCTACGTTACATGAACGTTAGGAGCTTTTATATATTAAGCCAACAAGGCTTTTACAAGTTCTTCTGCTTTACCAAAATCATCTGCATCTGGGTTCCAGTTACATTTAATTTCAGGTTCCACCACGGAGAAACCATATTTAGTTAATTCTTCACGAAGTACCTTCGTAGATTCACCAGACCAACCGTAGGTACCAAATACGGCAGCCTTTTTATTTTTAAGAGATAACACTATTCCCTACTGTCGGAGAACCAACGGCAATCGCTTTTGATTTGAATACTTCTGTCATGATGTCGTTTTTATTTGTTTTACTGATGTTAAAGATCTTAACCCGTGTATCAGGAGATTGTTTAGCAATCTCATCAGCAATTTTATGGGCTAATTTCTTTGTACCATCCCACATAGTGTCATATACGACTGTAATTTGGTCTTCTTGGTACGCTTGAGACCATTCATAGTATTTCTCTACGATTTGCAATGGATTTTCACGCCAAATAGCACCATGGCTAGTAGCGATGATATCGATTGGCAAGTTTAGCTTTTGAATTTCTTCAACCTTAGCTTTTACCAATGGAGAGAATGGATTCAAAATATTGGCGTAATATTTCATCGCCTCTGCCCATAGACGACATTGATCAGCCTTATCGGCCCACAATTCTTCTACGGCGAAATGTTGTCCGAACGCATCGTTAGAGAACAAAATATTGTCGCCAGTCATATAGGTTGCCATAGAGTCAGGCCAATGGAGCATGCGCATTTCTACGAATACC
>JAWERH010000128.1:0-5784 GCA_032482215.1 Veillonella sp.
AAAATGGCGAATGAATTCTTCGATACTACAGTTGGCATCCTTAAAAAAGGTGCCGCAGCTGACGTAATCGTTCTTGATTACGCAGCACCAACGCCACTTGATGAAAATAACATCAATGGTCACTTATTATTCGGTGCTAATGGTATGTATGTGGTGACAACTATTAGTGATGGTGTACCACGTATGATCGATCGTAAGTTACAAGGCATCGACAAAGCTGAAGTAATGAACGAAGTTTTAGCAACATCTAAAGGTTTATGGAAACGACTAAACCCATAACGCAAGCGCTTTAAAGGAGTGTGACATTATGAGTGACATTATGTATCCGGTAAGTTTCGGAAATTTGATGAACCACATTATGACTGAGTACAAGATGTACAATCGTATTTACAATGTAAATAAAATTCATCGTACGAATCATGATCAACGATTATCTATTTTTGGTAAATCCATTGAAAACCCTGTAGGTCCTGCAGCTGGCCCTAATACACAGTTGGCACAAAATATTGTGGCTTCTTATGTAGCTGGTGCTCGTTGCATCGAATTGAAAACTGTACAAATTATGTACGGTGAAGAATTAGGTATTCCTAGACCTTGTATCTACTCTGTAGACGAAGCATACAACGTAGAATGGTCTTCTGAATATAGCTGTGATGAAGCTGCTGATGAATACATCAAAGCTTGGTTCGCATTGAAATTGATCTCTAAAGAATTAGGCTTAGGCGATCCAGATGGTTTCTTGTTTATCATGAGTGTTGGTTACAATTTAGCTGGTATTAAGAGCCCAATGGTTGATAAATTCATCAACACAATGCGTAGCGCATCTCAATCTCCTATGTGGGATGAATGCAAACAATGGTGTCTTGATCATGTAGATGAATTTGAACATATCGATGCTGATTTCATCAACTCCATTAGCGATGAACTTTGCCAAGCAATCACATTGTCCACAATGCACGGTTGCCCGGCTGAAGAAATCGAATCCATTTGTTCTTACCTAATCAGTGAAAAAGGTCTTCATCTATACTTGAAATGCAACCCTACATTATTAGGTCCAAAACGTATTCGAGAGTTATTAGATAATGCTGGTTTTGAATATATTGACTTTGAAGATCATCAATTCGAAGTTGATCTTCAATTCGATAAAGCTGTTCCAATGTTAGAACGTCTTATCGCTCTTGGTGAAAAACACAACAAGATCTTTGGCGTTAAATTGACAAATACATTCCCTGTACAAATTCATAATAATGAATTGCCAGGTGAGCAAATGTACATGTCTGGTAAATCCTTGTTACCTGTAACAATTGGCGTAGCTGAGCTTTTAAGTGCTCAATTCGGCGAACGTTTACCAATGTCTTACAGTGGTGGTGCTGTAAAACAAAATATCAAAGCTATCTTTGATTGTGGTATCTGGCCTGTAACAGTATGTACAATTCTTCTACAAGGCGAAGGTTACAATACGTTCAAAGGCTTAGCAGATGAAGTTGAATCTACCGATTACAACGCTGCTTTGAAAGTGCATAAAGATCTAATCGCTAAACTTGCTAAAGATATTAGTGAAAATAAAATCTTCAAGAAGAGCGATGCAATGAAGAAAAAACGTGAAGCAATGCCATCCTTCCCTGGTACACGTAGCTCTGACTACCACTGCCGCGTAGTGTGTGGTGCTTGCGTTCGCGTATGTCCTAATAGATGTAATGAAGTCGTTACTGTAAATGATGCTAAATTGATCGTCCATGTAGATCAAAGCTGTAATGAGTGTGGTAACTGTGCATGTCATTGCGTAGAACCTTGTCAACCATACAAGGATCGCATTACATTCTTCCACAATGCTGAAGCTTTAGCAGATAGTACAAATGATGGTTTCTACATCACAGGCACTAGCTGTGGTTACCGCTTCAAAGGTGAAGAAGCCGTATGTGACATTGATGCATTACCTGAAGAATTGAAAGGAGTTGTACATGCCTTCTGTAAAGAGCATGTGTACTATGTATCATGATTATCATACAACAAGGGGACTTGGTCTTAACTGATCGAATCCTTACCGGAGATTTATTAATTGATGGCGACAAAATTGTCGCCATCGATGAACACGTTCCTGTTCCAGAAGGAGCTAAAGTAATTGATGCAAAAGGTTGCTATGTTAGATCCACACACACACTTTCAGATGACAAATGCCTTAGCGTCTACTGCGGATGATTTTGATAGTGGTACAAAAGCCGCTATTCTTGGTGGAACAACATCAATCATTAATTTTGCTTCTCCTGAGGAAGGATCCCTTTGTAAAGGCTTAGAAGTTCATAAGGAGCGTGCCGCAGGGCATTGCTCCTGTGACTACAAATTCCATATGGAGCTTGTAGAAATGAATGATATTGTGGCCAGTGAAATCCCAAAAGTGGTTGAAGCTGGTGTATCATCCTTTAAGGTATATTTAGCTTATGGCTTCCGTTTAACGGACCGTGAGATTTATGATGCTATTGAAGCTATAAAACCAACAGGCGCACTTGTAGGAGCTCACTGTGAAACTGGTGATCTCATCGATGCACTCGTAGCTAGTAAGCGTAAGCGCGGTGAACTAGATATAAGTAATCATCCTCTTACGAGACCAGCTATGATTGAATCCGAATCAATTAAACGATTTAGTACAATCGGCGCTTCTCTAGAGTATCCAGTCCATATTGTGCATGTAAGTTCTAAAGAAGGGGTAGAAGAAATCCTTCGAGAACGCTTATTAGGTCATACCGTGACTTGTGAAACATGTCCACAATATTTGGTACTTGATGAATCACGATATAGCTTGCCAAATTATGAAGGCGCTAAATATGTGATGAGTCCACCTCTTAGAACCAAAGTAGATCAAATGACATTAAAGGAAGCCCTAGTAAATGGAACATTCCAAACTATTGGATCCGATCACTGTAGCTTCAATTTTGAGGATCAAAAACTAAAAAGTCGTCATGACTTTACCCGTATTCCAGGCGGTATTCCAGGCGCTGAGGAGCGGGGCATCGTCGCTTATGATGTATTGGTAAACCAATGCAATATGAGTGCCGTAGATTTTATGAAACTAGTTAGTGAAAACCCAGCGAAACTATATGGCATGTATCCTAAGAAGGGGACATTAGCTGTAGGTAGTGATGGGGATATTACAATTGTTGATAAGAGCGTAGAACACGTTCTTTCCAAAGAGTCTGCCCATACAAAGGCTGACTATATACCTTATGAGGGGTTATCCGTAACCGGTAAGGTTCGCGATGTAATCCTTAGAGGTCACCATGTGGTACAAGATGGATCCTTAATAGAATCATATCTTGGTGAATGTATTCCTTAATGAAAGGAGGGCTATATATGTACCGCTTTCAAGTGAATGGCACCCAACATGAGGTTCAAGAGGATCAGCGTTTAATTGATTTCTTGCGAGCTGATTTGAAATTAACTGGCACTAAAGAAGGTTGTAGTGCGGGTGCTTGTGGTACGTGTACAGTAATTATAGACGGAAAAAAAGCTAAGGCTTGTGTAAGCAAATTATCCCAATTGGATGGTAAATCAGTTGTAACGATTGAGGGCCTAACAGAACGGGAAAAAGCAGTATACACCTATGCTTTTGGTGAATGCGGAGCGGTGCAATGTGGTTTCTGTATCCCAGGTATGATTATTAGTGCAAAAGTTTTAATTGATGAAAATAATGACCCTACACCTGATGATGTAAAAAAAGCTATTTTAGGCAACATTTGTCGTTGTACAGGCTATGTAAAAATTGAAGAAGGCATTATGTTAGCCGCAAAAATGTTCCGTGAGAACTTACCAGTTCCTGAAAAGGATACAACTGGTAATGTAGGCGCTCGTTTACATCGTGTAGATGCGGAGGAAAAAGCACTAGGTACTGGACAATACGCTGATGATATCCATATGGATGGCATGATTTATGCTAAAGCATTGCGTTCTAAATACCCTCGTGCTAGAGTCGATCGCGTTGATGTTTCTAAGGCGCTTGAACATCCAGCTTGTGTAACAGCTTTGACCGCTAAAGATGTACCATTTAATAAAACTGGTCACTTAGTGCCAGACTGGGATGTACTCATTGCAGAGGGCGATATCACTCGTTATGTAGGTGATGCAATTGCGCTCGTAGCAACTACAGAGAAAAAATACTTGGACGAAGTTCTTGCTCTCGTTGAAGTTGATTATACAGAGTTAGAGCCTGTAGTAGACCCATTAGAAGCATTAAAACCAGATGCACCTCAATTACATCCAAGCGGAAATGTATTGACTCGTCAAACATTATCTCGTGGTGATGTAGATAAGGCTATTGCAGAGGCTGCATTTGTAGTAACAAATCACTATTCCACACCTCAAACAGATCATGCATTCATGGAACCTGAATGTGCTGTAGCATATCGTGAAGGCGATGTAATTCATTTGCATTCTGGTAGCCAAAACGTTTACGATGATCGCCATGAAGTGTCTCGTATGCTTGGCATCCCTGAGGAATCTGTACAAGTTCATAGCATGCTCGTAGGTGGCGGCTTTGGTGGTAAAGAGGACATGAGCGTACAGCATCATGCATCTCTTGTAGCTTGGCTTACAGGCAAACCAACTAAGGTTCTCTTCTCTCGTCAAGAAAGTCTTAATATTCATCCTAAACGCCATGCGATGGAAATGGATATTACTACTGCTTGTGACGCAGAAGGCAACTTGGTAGCAAGTAAGGTAAACATCGTATCTAACTGTGGTGCATATGCATCCTTAGGTGGTCCTGTACTTCAACGTGCAGGTACACACTCTTGTGGTCCTTACAAATTTGATAACTTTGCCTTTGATGGCGTTTGTGTTTACACAAATACTGTTCCTGGTGGTGCATTCCGCGGGTTCGGCGTAACACAAACTATCTTTGGTCAAGAACAAAATATTGATGAATTAGCAGCATTGGTAGGCATGGATCCTTGGGAGTTCCGTTATAAAAACGTTGTTCGCCCTGGTGACTCCTTACCAAATGGCCAAATTTGCTCCGAAGAAACTGCATTAGCAGAATGTTTGGAAGCATTGAAAAACAGTGGTATCGGTGTAGGGTTACCTGATACTGGCCGCATTATCTTAGAAGTGCGTGACGGTGTGGTTCGCATCCGTACTGGCGCAGCTTGTATCGGTCAAGGTATGGCTACTATGGCTACTCAAGTTCTTTGTGAAACAACTGGTTTAACAGCTGACAAAGTATTTGTAGAACGCCCTGACACAGTACGTACACCAGACTCTGGTACAACTACTGCATCTCGTCAAACAGTATTCACTGGTGAAGCAACTCGCAAAGCAAGTCTTCGCTTGAAAGAAATGTTAGAAACTAAGTCATTAGAAGAACTGAATGGTGTAGAAATTTATGAAGAGTTCCTTGGTGAAACAGATCCATTCAACTCTGATAAACCACATCCAAAAAATCACGTTGCCTATGGTTACGGTGCTTGTGTAGCAACAATTGGTGAAGATAATAAAATTGCTGATTTACATGTAGCATACGACGTAGGTCGTGTAGTTAACCCACAATCTTGTGCTGGTCAAGCTGAAGGCGGCGCTATCATGGGTATGGGCTTTGCTGTAACAGAAGACTTCCCTTATAAAGATGGCTATGTAACAGCTAAATACGGCACTCTAGGTCTTCTTCGAGCGACACAATGTCCACCAATTCATGTAAGTTTGATTGAAAAGGGGACACCAGAACAATATGCATACGGCGCTAAAGGTATTGGTGAAATTTCCAGTATTCCAATTGCACCAGCTATTGCAAATGCG
>JAWERH010000129.1:0-3971 GCA_032482215.1 Veillonella sp.
ATAGGTTCTTCATCACCAATGATAGTGTGACGAATTTCGTCAGAAATTTTACCAGGCAACGCACCATATTTACCGCGTACAAGATCTTTAACTTCGTTAGGAACCATTTTGTAACGGTCGCCCATCATAACGTTCATCATAGCCATTGTACCAACGATTTGGGATGTTGGAGTTACCAATGGAGGGTAACCCAAGTCTTCACGAACGCGTGGCATTTCATCCATAACGTCGAAGAAGCGATCGCCCATACCCATTTCGTTCAATTGGTTTTGAGTATTGGACAACATACCGCCAGGAATTTGGTAACGACGAACAGCTGGGATTACATCGCTAGCTGGTTTCAAGTTGAATTCTTCAGCGATTTGTTGTTTTACTTTACGGAACATGAGCGAATGGAGAGATAGCAGTATCGATGATATCTACGCCAGCTTTAGCAGCTTCCCAGTATGTAGTGCTTGCAAGACCGCAAGTGAAATGGCTGTGCAAGTCGATTGGCAATTCACCAAAACGTTTTTTGAATGTGGAAACCAAATCATATGCATCAGCAGGTCCTAACAAACCGGACATATCTTTGATACAAAGGGAATCAGTACCCATTTCTACCAATGTTTCAGCTACTTTCAAGAAGCTTTCAGTTGTATGAACTGGAGAAATAGTGTATACCATTGCGGATTGAACGTGTGCGCCTGCTTTTTTGGAATATTTAATAGCAGCTTCCATGTTACGAGGGTCGTTCAATGCGTCGAAAATACGGATACGGTCAATACCATTTTTTACAGCAGCTTTACAGAATGCTTCCACTACATCATCAGAGTAATGTTTGTAGCCCAACAAGTTTTGGCCACGAAGTAACATTTGTAGTGGTGTATTTTTTACATTAGCTTTTAATTTGCGAAGGGTTCCATTTGTTCATAACGCATGCGTGTTGCCAAAATAGATTGATGACCGTCACGAAGAACGGTTTCGCAGATTCTTAATTTTTTAGCCATGTTAATCCTCCAAATCGAAATAGTTTTGTGTATGTAATTTTATACATCCACCACACAACTATCTCATACCTATTTTTTTACGATTTTTGTAGAACTTGCTCACACAGGCAAATACTCTACAAATCGTTAAGACATACTTATATTAGACTACTTATAGAATTCTTTGTCAACAACCACATTATGCAATTTACTCATGATTTCATGTATTCTTTTATGATTTTTTCGTGATGGAACTCACAATAAAGTGCTAAAAAGCTAGAGTTTAACGTGTATTTTTAATCAAATCTTCTTCTTATTAATTGCTCTTTTTAATGAGAAACAAAAATTTATTTCGTAATAATTTTTAGTTATTATTTATCAGCTTTCATAGTATATCGGTATTTATAAATCTAGTAATTCGACAATCATCGGTACACTTATAACCTTATCAATTTTATTGATAATAACCCCCTTACTTCTACATTTTATAAATATACAAAAGAACCTACCTTTTATAGGTAGATTCTTTTACTAAATGCTCTTTATCATGTTATTTTTCAGGTTTTACCTTTTTAGGTGCTGTTTCAAGAACAATATTTTTACCATCTCGTTTTACTTGGATAGAGAAGTCCCCTTCCCCTTCTTTAAAGTATTCCATCTTAATGTCGAGCAACATTTTACCAATTAATGTTTCTACCTTATCTGTAAGGAATTCACGATAAAATGCATCTTCCTTTTGTTTTGGACTTTGATGTACTACAGGTTTCTTTGCAGAACGTTCCATATCTAGCATAGTATCTTCAAAATTTTCAGTATCTTTAAAGTTTTTCATCATATCCGCATCGGATAAACCTTTTTGAATTTTAAACTTTGCCATGTTTATCTCCTATCAATTCGAAAATCGCCTTTTTCACGCGTACTGAGTCAATACCAGACATACAATATTGATCAGGCTTAGGACAACGTCGTTTACGACAACCTAAGCAATCTAACTCATCATTAACAAGAACCTTAAAGTTTCCCGTTAATGGACCCCACAGTTTAGGATCCGTAGGGCCAAATAATGCTACTACAGGTTTATTTAAAGCCAATGCAATATGTAATGATCCTGTATCAGCAGTCACTATTACATCGCAACTTTCAATTAAAGCCCCTACCTCTTGAAGTGTGGTTTTACCCAGCATATTTAGCATAATTTTATCAAGGCCATCAACTGTTAAGGAATCCATCAATGGGTTGTATTGAGTAGCCTCCTTTGGACCACCTAAACAAACAAAATTAGCTCGATACTGAAGGGATTTAATAAGAGAATACCATTTCTCTTGAGGCCACTCTTTCGTCGCCCAGGACGTGCCTAACACAAGACCTACGCGTAGTGGCTTTTCTACTTCGCTACGCTCCAAAAATGTGTCATAACTAATTGATTTCCACTGTTCTTCTGCCCAAACATGCAAATTAGGTGGCACAAAAAAGTCCATGTGGTATAGCTTTTTACCAGTTACCCCATTTGTTATACAAGGTTTTACATTATCCTCAGAAACAACACTGGATACATTTAGGTCACTATGCTCTGTAACGGCAGTATTCAGTAATTCTGCTACCTCTATATATCGCTTGATAACATGATCCGTACTTGGCTTTGCTTTGTAGTTTGTAAACAGCCAATTTAGTTCTTTTGTACCACCAAGGCCAAGGCGAATAGGTGCACCTGATGCTAATAAAACGAGCCCTGTTATGAGTCGCCCTTGTACATCGACAGCCACATCAAATTTATATGGTTTCAACTTATCTCTAAGTTCCCACCACATGCGCCACATCGTTGGAATATGTAGTTTTTTAGAATGTGCTTCGTATTCATCCCGTTCCCATGGAATGATTTCATCTACATAGGGATTGTTCTTTAAAAGTTCTACCATACTAGGTGTTACAATCCAATGGAGCTTTGCCTCTGAATAGTGTTCTTTAATCCAGCGTGCTGCAGGTGTAGCATGTAGTATATCGCCTATGTAGCTGAGTCGTACAAATAATATATTCATATATATCCTTTTAGTACAAACTAGTATAGGAATAAAGCCTTTATAATGAATCATTATAAAGGCTTTTTCTTAAGATTTCTTTTTGCTATCACTAGAAGATTTAGAAGATGTATCATCTTCTGTTACCTTCGTAGTTTCGTCACTACCATCCTTAATGATAGTTTTTACATCAGACAATGTTAATTCATTGAATGTTGTTGGATGATTGTATTTATAAACTGGTTTGAAGCCTACACCGAGTTTACCAGTGTAAACAGTTAAGGCATTGTTATCCTCATCAACACGAGCAATATAGATAGTTTTATCCATATCAACACCGATTAAGCGGAATCGTCCTGGTGGGTTGATAACACGCCAACCACCTTCAATACCATTAAACATGAAGATATCCCCAGTCTTGGCATTATCGTAGAAGAATCTATCTTCATCATAGAATACGCCAATATGACCAATATCTGTAGCTTGCATATAAACGCGACGCGTATCATAGTTAGCATCAGTACGATAAATGCGATATGCGTGTTCTTGAACCTTTACCTTCATGTAAACAACGTTTGTCGCTTCAGAATACGCAGCATCTACGATCTTACTGTTACGAGGCAAATCTTCAAGTTTAGTATCTACTTCATGTTCAGGATCATCCGCATTGAGACGAGCCATAACAACCTCTCTAGAGTCATATAGACCCATGATCAAATCTATTGTGGTAGGCTTGCTTTCATTAGCCTTATAAATTTTCAAAGAGCTTTCAGTAACAACCGCCATAAACTGACGGTCATAAGATACATATTTAGTACCTTCCTTTATATCAGGGAAGTTTTTAGTATCATCCTTAGACGCGCCGGCTACATTAAAATCTGTAGTCGGAGCAAACATATATTGATCAAGGTATAGGTACACCCCACCTTGCAGAAGAATACCTACCGCAAAGGCGCTCAGTACACGCGTAAAAGGTTTCATGTGTCCT
>JAWERH010000130.1:0-3003 GCA_032482215.1 Veillonella sp.
TACTGGATTACCATCGGAATCTGTAGCAGGGGTAAAACGCCATGTAGAAATTTTTTCAACAAGAGCTTCATCAAGGGCCGTAACGCCACTAGATTTTACAACCTCTATATCCCCTACAGAACCATCTTCATTGATGGTAAAACGCACATCTGCACTATGAATCGAATCGCCATAACCTGCGATATTAATTTGATCTACAGATGGAGTAGATATGGCTACAGGCAATTGGAATGGAGCCGCCAACACAGAGGCTACCATACTAGTTACAAACAATGCGCATAACACAGTACAACGCAACACTTTTTTCATCACATTCTCCTTATTTAGCTGTTACAGCATGTTTAGGTAGAGTAATTGTCATTCCAATAATAGATTCATGAGCCTTTTGATCTACACCAATAGCAGGTGTAAACTTCCATTGTAAAATGGCTTTTTTCACCGCTTCGTCAACTGGAGCATAACCAGAAGAACGTTCCACGAATACATTTTTAACATTCCCTTTTTTATCAATCAAAAAGCGTACGCGCATATCTGGCGCTACCGTAGCCGTTTGAGGAATCTCAGGTAACTCAGGCTTTACAATATTAACCTCTCTTGGAGATTCTAAGAACTTTGCCGCATCAGCTGTATAATTACCTAACATGCCGAAAGATGCAACAAGTACAGCTGCAGCAGTGTATCGGAATAATTTATTCATAATAAGCCTCCTTATTCATTTTGTCTATGCATAATATCATACTAAATAAAGATGAATATTTAAAGAACAAATTCTTATTGATAAAATTTCTCATTTATGTTATATTAAATTCAAGATAACTGTGCGGACTTACATATCAGGTTGATATGACAAAAAATTACACAAAGGAGGTTCATCATGAGACGTAGAAAGCGTATTCAAATGAAGGTCATGATGGTACTTGGTATCGTTGCCCTCATTGGGCCAAACCATCTACAATCCCTCATCCACTAAACGATTGTGACCTTAGCAGAAAACCGTATAACTGCCACTAGCCGCTACGTTAGCAGCGGCTATTTTTCCGTTTAAATTCGGAGAAATATTCTTTTTCAAATTAATTCATTATTAGAACAAAACATTTCCCTCAAACAAGACTGTTAAAGTTTTTAAATTTAGTATTTATAAAAAGGAGTTTTATTATGAAATTTAATCGAGTCGTATTAATCGTCCTATCATTAGCACTTATGTTATTAGCTCTTGCCGGTTGTGGAAAAGACGCAGCCCAAGACAGTCAGAAGAAACTAAACGTCGTTGCTACAACGACAATGTTAACGGATTTAGTAAAAGAAATCGGCGGTGACCATGTATCCGTCCAAGGACTCATGGGACCTGGCGTAGACCCTCACCTCTACCAAGCTAGCGCCGGCGATGTAACAACTATGTCTAAAGCAGATGTTGTGGTGTACAACGGCATTCACTTAGAAGGTAAAATGGGTTCCATTTTTGACAATTTAACAAAACAAAATAAAGCTACTATCCGCGTATCCGACGCTATTGATTCAGCCACTCTACTCGACTTTGATGAAGAAGATGGCGTGAAAACTAAAGATCCTCATATTTGGTTCGATGTAGCTAACTGGAAACTAGCAGCAAAAGCAGTCTATGAAGGTCTTGCTAAAGCAGATCCAGCTCACAAAGAGGATTTCAAAAAACGCTATGATGCATACCTCACTAAATTAGATGAAACAGATGCATACATCAAAGCACAAGCAGAATCGATTCCTAAAGAATCTCGCGTACTCGTAACAGCACACGATGCGTTCCAATACTTTGCTCGCGCTTATGGCTTTGAAGTAAAAGGTTTGCAAGGTGTAAGTACTGCTACAGAAGCTGGCACACAAGATGTGAATGAACTTGTTCAATTTATCGTAGATCACAAAATTAAAGCGATTTTCGTAGAATCTTCTGTACCACATAAAACAATCGAAGCCGTTCAAGAAGCAGCTAAGGCTAAAGGCTGGAACGTTGCTATCGGTGGTGAATTATACTCCGACTCCCTCGGTTCTGAAGGCACTGAAGGTGGCACATATATTGGCATGGTAAAAGCTAACATCGATACCATCGCTAAAGCACTTAAATAACAAATAACGTTTCAAAACAAGGACGACATAAAATGTATGTCCCTATGTAAGTACACGTGCTACTAGTAATACATTGCTGGTAGCACTCATTATTAAAAGGAGGTCTCTATGGAATGGGCCGTTGAAGTTGAAGATATGACCGTAGCCTATACGACAAAACCCGTATTATGGGACGTAGATATGAAGGTGCCCATCGGTTCCTTAGCGGCTATCGTCGGCCCTAATGGAGCCGGAAAATCTACATTATTAAAGGCCATGCTTGGCTTATTAACAGTTATCTCAGGGAGTGTTAAGTTTTATATCGACCACCACCTTGCGATGGACAAACATGATTACAAGAAAATCGCCTATGTCCCTCAAAGCGGTAGTGTAGACTGGGACTTTCCTACTACCGTATTAGATGTCGTACTTATGGGCCGCTATGGTCATCTAGGTTGGTTCAAACGACCAAGTAAAAAGGATAAGGAGCTGGCCCTCTCCATGATTGAAAAAATGGGCATGAGCGACTATGTAAACAGGCAAATTCGTCAACTTTCAGGGGGCCAACAACAGCGTGTATTCCTTGCGAGAGCCCTCGTACAAGAGGCAGATATTTACCTCATGGACGAACCTTTCAAGGGCGTCGATAAAACGACGGAGCACGCCATTATCTCTCTTTTACAAGAAATGAAAGCGCGCGGCAAAACGGTAATCGTCGTACACCACGATTTAAATACGGTACCTCAATATTTCGACTGGGTAACGATGGTCAATAAGCAAACTGTTGCCTATGGTCCCGTAGTAGATACCTTTACCGATGAGGCCATCGAGCGCACCTACGGCAAGGGGAGGATTGTATGACCATACTCCAATCCTATACGACACAGATGGTATTGCTCGGCACGGCTCTCTTGGGCCTTGCCAGTG
>JAWERH010000131.1:0-5258 GCA_032482215.1 Veillonella sp.
TTATTCGATATCGATGAAGAAGATATGTTAAACGGCATTGTTGCATTAGGTACAATTGCTACTCACTATTTAAAATAGGACATATTGATTGAGATATTGTGATGATAGGACATATTGATTGAGATATTGTGATGCATATATCCAAACTATAGATGCATAACTATATAGAGGTATACATCGAAATATGTATAGTGTGCTATATATTAGATGTAATATGAGTATTAGATTGTGGGGAGTTATATGATTCAACGAGAGCGTTTAGCTAAGGACTTTGATGCTATGGCACAGTTGACTGCACCTGGTGAAGGTATAAATCGTCTAGCTTTCACCGATGCAGACTGGAAGGGGCGCCAATATATTATTGATTGTATGACTGATGCGGGTCTAACTGTAGAGATAGACGATTTTGGAAATGTGCTAGGCTATAAGGTAGGTAAGAATCCTGATTTACCGGTTGTCATGGTTGGTTCTCATACGGACAGCGTGCCTAATGGGGGCAATTATGATGGTGTTGTAGGTGTATTATCTGCTATCGAAGCGGTTCGCAGTATGACTGATGATGGTTTTGAACATGACCATACCATTGCAGTAGTAGACTTTATGTGTGAAGAGTCTAGCCGCTTTGGAGCAGCCACATTGGGTAGTAAAGCTATGCGCGGTGAATTGACATTGCAAGATTTACAACGCTTAGTAGATAAACAAGGTGTGTCCCTGTATGATGCGTTGAAAGGTCGTAATTTAAATCCAGATGCTATTGAGCATATGGAATATAAGAGACCTGTAAAGTCTTTCACAGAAATTCATATCGAACAAGGTAAGGTGCTAGAGCACGAAGCTAAACCTATCGGTGTTGTAACTGGTATTGCCGCACCAGAGCGGTTCTATGTAACCATCCGTGGCAATGCGGATCATAGTGGAGCTACACCAATGAACTTGCGTCATGATGCGCTCTGTGGGGCTTCTAAAATCATTCTCGGTATTGAGGAGATTGCATCCATGCAAGAAGAGCCTCCAGTAGTGGGTACAGTCGGTGTAGTAGAGGTTGTACCAGGAGCGATGAACGTTATTCCTGGGGCCGTTAAACTGGGCGTAGATATTCGCAGTATTTCTAAGGTGGCCCGAGATTCTGTAGTTATCCTCATTAAGGAATTTATTGATGTTATTGCAGAGAAACGAGGCTTATCCTATACGATTGAGCCTGTTGCACAAGATCATCCGGTGGCGATGCATCCGGCAATGATTCGAGAAATTGAAGAGGCTGTTCAGTCTGTAGGCGTAGACTATATGACCATGCCAAGCGGTGCTGGTCATGATGCCATGCATTGGGCTGATGATGTTCCTACAGGAATGATTTTTATCCCATGCCGTGAAGGTATCAGCCATAATCCAGCTGAACTTGCAGATATGGATGACATCGTTATGGGAGCTAAGATATTAGACACGGTGCTAAGAAAGCTTAGTTTAGAAAGTACTAAACTTAACTAGGTTGAGTACTGTGGAATATTTGATATAGATATAATTTAGTTAGATTTGTGTTAACTAGCTAAGATATCATGTTTTACGTGGTTAGAAGGGTGTATTCCGTAATAGAATGGCAGAGAATAATTGCGATTGGTAGGGAATACATGGATTGGAGAGATTATGGTTATTGCTGGTATTGTTATTGTAGTGGCGACGTTTATTGCCATTATTAAGCAGTTTGAAACACGGTGCTTTATAGGTGGGCAGCTTAGTGCTGGTACGACAGCCTTTGTAAAAGAGCTTACAAATCCAGGTCTTGTACCAACTATTTGTACAGTGCTTGGTTTTAGTTATGTTATGGAGTATACAAAATGTACAGAGCACATGGTATATTTCATCTCTGCAGGCCTTAAAAAGATGACTAAAATCATCATCCCTGGTGCTGTTATTATTACGTTCTTGATCAACATTGCGTTGCCTACAGCGGCAGGCTGTGCAGCTGCAGTAGGTGCTCTATTAATTCCTGCACTTATTCGCTCCGGTGTGCATCCAGCGATGGCAGGTTCCGCTATTTTCTTAGGGACTTGGGGTAGTGCATTGAGTCCTGGTCTTATGTTTAACCCTCAAGTGGCACAACTTGCCGGTGAAGACGTAATGACCGTTATTGCTAGCTTTTCTATGCAAGCCATTATTGGCATTGTCGTAGCAGCTATTTTGCTCAATATCGTAGCTATTGTTAAAAAGGAACATACAGGATATGTATTAAAAGATGGTAACGAAGAAGAAGGCAAAGAATTTAAAGTAAATTATTTATATGCTATCATCCCAATCATTCCGCTTGTATTACTCGTACTCGGTAGTAAACAAGTAGCGGTAATTCCAGAGATATCTGTTCCTGTATCTATGCTCATTGGTACAGCTATCGGTATTATTGCTGTACGTCCGAATGTAACGGAAGCAGTTAAGAAATTCTTCCGCGGTACTGGCGATGGTATGCAATATATCGGCCTTACAAGTGCACTCATTGATGGTATGAAGAACTCTCAACAAATCGCTCAAATTGGTGCGGCCTTTGGTCCATTCTTATTAGCTGTTATCTCTGGATCTGGTAATGCAGCAGCCCTTGCATTTAACGGAGCTGTAACACCGCATGCGGCAGACTTTGGCTATGGCATCATGCAATTGGGCTCTATGGCCCAATTAGGTGCTGGTATCGGCCGTAGTATGAGTCCAGTAGCAGGTGCAGGTATCATCATTGCTGGCCTTGCAGGTATTAACCCTATGGAAATGGCAAAACGCAATGCGGTACCATGTATTATTACTACAGTAGTGATTATGCTATTGTTACTATGATTAGATTAAAATATAGCTGTAAAACTATAAATTCATAAATTACAGATATATTAAAGACGTTAAACTTTAGAATACACAATAAAAGAACCCTATTTTGACATAAAAAACTGCACCTCCAAAAATTAGGCCCAATTTTTGGAGGTGCAGTTCAATCATGATAGGGTTCTTTTTACATATCTTTGTATTATTTAAGTTTGAAGCCAATCCAGAGAGCGGAAATAATAAATAAGCCACCGCTAACCCAGAATAGGGTAGTAAAGCCTAGCCATGCCATAAGGCTAGCACCACCAACAGACCCTAAGAAATAACCAAAAAACAAACAAGACTGATTATAGGAAAATACTTGGCCTGTAAATTCTCGAGGCGTTTTTGAAGAGAGGTAAGTGTTTAAGGCAGGCAACATGCCACCTAAACCAAAACCTTGTAGGAATCTGATGATTGCCAGTTGATATACATCAGAAACATAGGCTTGAGGGATATTTAGAATCCCTACATAAATAAGAGATACTACTAATACTTTACGTGGCCCAATCTTGTCGACTAATTTACCTAGTGGAGAACTACTCATAAGCTGAGCAATACCCATAGCGGAGAATACAGCGCCTGCAATAAATGCTAGATTTTCTGTATCACTAGGAACGATTCCCTTAATATATACAGAGATAACAGGTTGTAAGGACATGATGCATATTGCATAGATAAAGGACGCTACACATAATGCGACAATACTATTAAATTCCGGTATTTGCTCTTTCAACTTACGGATGGAAAGTTTTTCAGGATTCGGTTTTGGTACATAATTTTCATGGATGAATATAGTAGCCAGCACACCAGCTAAACCCATGAGCGTACCGACGATGATGAAGTCATTGCGAATGCCTACTGTATCTGCAATATATCCACCCAATAAAGGCCCTATTAGTGAACCAGCAAGATTAGCAGATGCTAATAATCCTAAGGCCCAACCGGTCCGCTCAATAGGTGATTCTGAAGCTATTAATGTAATTGATGCCGAGTAAAAGCCACTAACTAGACCTTGGACGAGCCGGATTAACACAACCCCTTCGGGTGTAGTTTGAAAAGCAATTAATATATTACATAATGCCATGCCAAAGCTAGATCGTATTAATGTAATTTTACGACCTTTTTTGTCCGCCACACGCCCCCAAAATGGTGCTGCTAAGCAAACGATTATATAGGTTGCACCTGTGGCTAACCCAGACCATAAGGACATAGCTTCTGGAGTTTGTACGCCTAAATCATGAAAGTATAAAGGCAGAATTGGAGCTAACTGGCTTACACCAAAGGCTGTACAGAATACACAGACTAAACTGATGTACACCGTTCGTTTCCACGTTTCCAACGTATCCCTCCTTTCTTAGTTTTAGTACTTTCTTAGTTTTAGTATGTTCTTAATAAAATAATATCCTTATTTCTTTTTAATTTCATCCCAATCACTTAAGTCAGGAAGCTTATTGCTAGTTATAGATTCCTGAATCCAGTAGTTGATGGAGGTTAAGTTGCTAGATTCCCGTTTAAAGCCATATACGATGTCATCTTCTACGTCGTCTTCTATAGTGATATAGAGAGAAATGTGTAAGTTTTTACCTTTTCCGCGCTCGATGAAGTAGCTAATACCCGGATCGTCGAGGTTAGATGGGCGAACCGCAATGATATCGTACTTGCCATTGGCTACGCCTTCTAAGGCATCCTTGATCATTTGATTGGAAAGTTCATATTGATTGAGGTAGAAGATATCGTTGTCACAAGTTAATACATATTCTCGAGGAGGCGTAGTGTTTTTGTACTGTTTCTCCCAACTTTCATCAATAACAGGTAATGTAGCATTATCATAGAAGTCTTTAATTAAAGCGAGACCTGCAGGAATGGACATTTCTTTAAAGTATCTTATTTCATATACCCTAGAATCCACGTTTTCATCCTGTCTGCTAGTATCCTCAATGTAGCCGTATAGATAGATAGTACAAGCATTTTTATCTTCATTGTGGAACATAACGATACTGTACACATCGTAAATTACGTTTTCTATGGATTGGCGATTATCATAGATGATAAAGCTAAGATATTTTTGTGTATCCCACTCACGCTCGATGAAATCCCAGTCATATCTATTCGTGCGCCAACCTGTAGTAGAGTCCTCAAAGATTTCTAATACATCAACAGAGTTTTGAGGCCATGCAGGGGGCATAGAATTACACGTTGTAGAAGATTGCTTTATGCCTTCTTTGTACTGATAGTGGCCATCAACGAGTTCAAAGGCTTCTAATCGTTCAGATGCTTCGTCAGGAATTACTAGCGGCTCACCAGTACCAAAACAATTATTGTTTCTTGTGTTGAGACGATTGATGCTTTCACGAGCATGCTCGTAGAACGTAACGGCTTGGTCTAAATCAGGTTCTTTTGTAAAGGCACCAATTTCATAG
>JAWERH010000132.1:0-2939 GCA_032482215.1 Veillonella sp.
TGCTTTTAAGAACTAATGTACTTCATCTAATAGTATTCTAAGATAATCACGTCTACTGTTTAATATTCTATCAATATAGATAGTCCGGTCTAAATAACGATAAAAACTTAAATAATTATGACAAAGTAAATATCTGTATTCAATTTTGCTTTCTAGATTAATCAATAATCGCTGCCCCATTTCTGGAAATATACTCAACGAGTCATTCGTAGTCACTATATCCGAAACGGTTTTCTTAGCTAACTCAATATCACCGGTTTCTTCTTCTATAAAAGATTTTATTTCTAGCAAATCTTCTCGTGCTTTTGGTGCATAGCTAATTTGATTATTCATAATCAAATCCCCAATTCACTCTTTAGTTGCTCTGATGAAATCCAGCCTTCTTCTTCACCAGATTTACGACCTGTCTCTAAAGCCCCCATAAGTTTTATAGTAGCCATTACACGTTCATAATCTTGAATATCCATAATTGCATATCTACCTCTACCATTTTTAGTTAAGAATACGGGACTATCTATAGTAACATCACGTAAAACTTCAGAATAATTACGTAAATCTGAAATAGGTTTTATATTCGGCATACTATCACCTCCAGAATACTTTAGTGATATAACACTCATCTTTCTAATATCTTATCATTATTGTAGTTAAATTATCATGTAAATTCAACATCAAATTTTACAGCGCATCTCTAAAATTTGAAGAAATCGATTTGAGTATCTTATAACAACAAAAGAAATTCTAGCTATTAATTAAATTGTTATTCTCACTTTCTCGTCATATAGTTGTGATATAATGCATACAAATACTTATGCCTAGGACATAGGAGGTCTATATGTACAAATATATTACAATTTTAGGGGCCGCTGGCCAAATTGCACAAAAGTTGACTGCTACATTATTAACATATACAGATATGCACCTTACATTATATGGTCGCCAATTGAGTACTCGTTTACATCAAGAGATTTTAGAGCATGAACGCGTTACGATCATCGAAGGTTCCTTCCAAAACCCTGCTAAACTAGAAGAAGCTGTAACAAATGCAGAGATCGTATTTGTAGGCGCTATGGAATCTGGCAGCGATATGGCTGCTATTGTGAAAGCATTGAGCCGTAAAAATGTACGCCGTGTTATCGGTCTTTCTATGGCTGGTCTTTCTGGTGAATTCCCTGCAGCTCTTGAAAAATGGACCTTCGACAGCTTGCCTATTAGCTATGTACAAGGCGAACGTCAAGCGCGCAATGTGTTGCGCGAATCCAATTTAAACTACACCATCTTACGCCTCACATGGCTCTACAATGATCCAGAAAACACAAATTATGAGCTCATCCCTGAAGGCGTTCAATTTAACGATGCCCAAGTTACACGGGAAGCTGTAGTAAAAGCTATCTTCGACATCTTACATGTAGATGATGAAACACCATTCCACCGCGCAAGCATCGGTATTGGCGAACCAGGCACACACTACGACAAACCAAGCTTTCACTAATATATAACTATATAAATATATATTTAGTAAAAAAGAGAAAATCCTATATACCAATACAAGACAATCTTCAATGCGCTTGAAGATTGTCTTTTTATATATCATTTTATGATTAAAGTATCTAGTTAACCCCATTTGAATTAAATATCTCATATATATTTTTATACTGTAATTATATCGTTTAAATGATATAATTATAGTATAAAAAAGATGAACTAATACTTTTAAAACTATAAGGAGATAACTATGGGAATATTACGCGAAACAATTCGTCCATCCTCTGATTTACGAAATAAGTATCCTGAAATTTCTAAATCCTTACAACTTAAAGATGAGGCTGCCATTATTACTGTAAATGGTCGTGGTGATACCGTAAGTCTCGGCTATAATACATATAATATGTTAAAGTCAAAAATAGAGTTACTATCCTCTCTTGTAGAAGGGCAAAACGATATCATTCAAGGTCGCACTACTACACTTGATGAAACCTTCAGCAGTATCGATAAAATGCTAGATCAAATGGGGTAACTCCATGAAAGCCCAAACTTACACAATCATTCCTACGGAAAAGTTCAATAAAGAGCTACATCAGCAAATACTTTATATAGCTATGCAGTTTTCAAAAGAAACAGCTATACAAGTCAAAGAAAATATTCAAAATTCGATTTCAAATCTTATGAGCCATCCATATATGGGGGCTAAACCTAAAATTAGAGCACTTAATGACAGCGACTTTCGAATGTTAATTTTAGAAAAACTTATCATTTTCTACACAGTTGTAGAGGAAACAAAAACAATTTATTTAATCTCTATACTTGATCAACGACAAGATTATGTAAATATACTAAATGGATTATAACGTTTCACCTTATTCAATACTTTTTCAATAACAAAATAACCATTCAAATAGGTATATCCAAAATCTAATCAGTACATTTTTACTCATGTAATATAGATTTTGGATATACCTTTTCTTATTCCCATATTTTATAGTTATTTATATAGATAAACTTTTGTATTTAGGCTATACTAATAAATGATTAAGTTATACTAATAGATATGTGAAAGTAAACGCCTATGCGGTTATCGATACCATTTATATATACATTTCTCCGCATAAAATATCGGGAAATTTATGTATAAAAATTAACGATATCCATTTTTAGTCCCACTTAGGGCTGAGGCTGATTAAGGAGTTATTATGAATCGCATTGTTGTTATTGGTAGTTGCAACATGGATATTGTAGTGCTCGCGGATAAACGTCCGGCGGCAGGCGAAACAATCATGGGCAACGAATTGCACATCGCACATGGCGGTAAAGGTGCAAACCAAGCAGCTAAATCCGCAGGTAAAACAATCTTCATCGTAGGCTTTGACGGTACTGCTGATGCAGACAAAGCTGTTAAAGACGGCACATTGGCTGCAACAATTGCTCAACAACCAGACCAA
>JAWERH010000133.1:0-3946 GCA_032482215.1 Veillonella sp.
ATTGTCGATGCCCATTTTAAACTTGCGAGGGATTTTGATGTAGAACATTTGCTCTAGAAGGAACTCGCTAATAGCCGTTGCATACGGTGTAATATCTAATGTTTCACGAGGATCAATACCGCGTAAAATGCTCGCCACTACATTTGGATTGTCCCCACCAGCACCGCGATTATAGATACCATGGTCATAGCATTCTTTATAGAGGTTTAAAATTGTATCACCATCAAGACCATGCATTTGCAAACATTGACCGGTAGTGAAGTGTACATGTTGTAAGTTATATTTGCGAATGGAGTCCGCTAAGAACCGCATGTGCTCACGCGTCATGCGCCCTCCGTTGAAGCGCCAACGGCTCATACCGGAGTTAGCACCTCGCTCAGCGTAACTACCATAAGCACCAGATTGACCTTTATAGTCTGCAATAGACATTTCTTTCTTATAGAATTTGTGCGTCATGTCTTCAAACTTTGGATAATCTGCAATTAATCGATCTTTCAATTCTTGTGTAATCATACTATTACCCTCTTGGCTTATATTTATTAAGCATAATTCATAACTTTGTAATGGTAAGTATACCATATATGCATATGTATATTAGTAGCCAAGCTCACAATTTTAATATCAATTACAAATAACATGCTTTACAATCTGTAATAATAATCACTTTTAATTAAGGCTATGGAAAATCCTAATCGTACAAAAAAAGAACAGCCCAAAGGCTGTTCTTTCATTGTTATTACATTCTATTATTTTGAAATAATCCTAAGTCTGCCTATTAAACTCGACCTTCATTAGGATTGTTATAGGCATCTTTATCAATAGTTCCCATAATTTTATCTACTACGAGAGCATTTGTTAAAGAACCAGATACGTTCAAGCATGTACGGCCCATGTCGATCAATGGATCGATAGCAAGGATTGGGCTGATGGATGTGAAGTACGCACCAAGGCCTGTACCACTAAGGGATACGGATGCAGCCATTGTAGCTGTACCAGGAACACCAGCGATACCAACGGAACCGATTGCGATAACGATAACACTCATGATGTACATAGTCAAATCGAATGGAATATTTGCTACATTAGAGATATATACAACGACAAGTGCTGGGAATACGCCGGCACAACCTTGCATGCCCGCAGTAGTACCGAAAGATGCTACTGTATTAGCTGTTGTAGCGTTTACGCCAAGACGTTTTGTCAATGTTTCAACAGTCAATGGCAATACGCCCATAGAGGAACGGGATGTGAAAGCTAACAAGAGCGGAGCTTTTGCTTTTTTAAAGTATGTAATCGGATTGTAACCAAAGCTAGCAATTAAAATAGCTTGAACAACGAACATAATCAAAAGACCAACGTAAAGCAATACTACGAATAGACCCATGTCTAAGATAGCTTGTAGGCCACGTGTTGCCAATGTAGATGCCAACAATGCAACTACGCCATATGGCATAAGACCAATAATGAAGTCTGCTACCCAAGAAATTAATTGATGAAGTTCATCAAATAACTTAGTGAAGATTTCCATGCTATTTGTGCCTGTTTTCTTCAACAAACGAGCAACGCTACCCAAGATAATAGCAAATACTACGATGCCAATAACATTTGTTTCAGCAGCTGCTTGAATTGGATTGCTTGGAATCAAAGCACGGAATGTATCAACCATTGGTTTGATTTCGCGAATCTTTTTACCAGATTCAACCACATCAAAACCTTGACCTAAACCAAAGGCATTACCCAAGATAAGACCAACGATAGCAGCAACAGCTACCATACCAAGGTTAGTAGATACCATGGCAACTACTAACTTTTTAAGGTTAGCACCCGCCTCCATGTGCAAGATAACATGGACGATAGAAATAAATACAATAGGAATAACAAGCATACGAATCAAATCGATGAAGCCGCCCCCCACTAGAGAGAACCACTTAGTACTTTCTTTGATGTAAACCACTTTAGATGGATCATCTGGGAAGCCCGCAATGATTTGAACTGCAATACCGAGTATGGCACCAACAATGGTGCCAATAATAACGAGATTACCGAAGGATGTGCCCTTGCGTTGCAACACATAAATACCAATTAACGCAAGTACAAACACTGCGATAATACCAATACTTAGTGGATTGCTTAACATGAGGTAATCTGTAAAGAATGGAATATTCATAATACACCTCTTTTAATTCATATCACAATAATAGGTTATGAACTAAGTATAGCATGTATCGAAAATTTTGCAAGTAAAACAATTCAAATTTTACAAGTTTATCTATGCAGAATCCGCAAGCTCCATAAACATGTTAATTTCCATCGCTCTACAGAAGCCTATACAGTTCCAAGAGAGCTCTACATCATAATAGAAATCGACACATATAAAAAAAGGTGACCTTCCTAAGGAAGATCACCTTTAAAGTAATTCAGTTATAGCTATACCTAGTTAATGTATTAGCGCTTAACCAAAACGTAAGTTACTTGGATAGGACCATGAGCACCATCTACAGTAACCAACTCAATATCAGCTGTACGGGATGGACCAGAAATCAAGCAGATATTTGTAGGGAATTTGGATGGATCGTTATGATAACGTTCAGCCAAATGTTCCATAGTTTGAGTCATACGTGGATTGATTGTATCAGTGTACAATACAGCAATATGTGTTGTAGGCAACAAGCTGATAGCACGGCCAGATTCTTCACCAGATGCTTGTACTACAGTAGCTGTTTCAGCAATACCGCAGTATGGGAATGTAATACCGATATCTGCATTGGCAGTGTTGGAGATACATTCTTCACGGCCTTTAGCTGGGTCCCATTGGAAGTATGTACGAGTGCCACCATTATTAGCTGCATCTTGTTCGAATAATTCTTTTAATTTATATTCGTCTACTTCAGGAGTGCTTGGGAATACAACCTTACCATTGCCCCAATTGCCCCAATCTTCGATAGCTGCCAAAATTGTTTCACCTAATTTATCAGGTGTAGTTTCAACGAATTTTGTACCAACACGTTGACATTGTTCCTTAAACATTGTCAAAATTTGATCTTTATTCAAATCTTTGAACATAGTTTCTTGAGGACCATGGCTGTAATCAAAGTCCTCTACAAATGCAGGGCACATTTCTTGATCACGGCCTAATGCACGAGATAAACGTGCAATAAATTGTTTACGTTTAGCTTCATCCATTATTTTTTCTCCTTCTTCTTGTTCTTTTCATGTTCAGCATATAAGTCACGGAATTTCTTGAACTTCAATGTACCCATTTCTTTAGATTTAGTCCAGCCGTTCATAACTGGAATAGCTTGAGTCCATGTAGGCATATTGCCTTCTTTGTTACTAATCAAGTTCATACCGATAGCGCCAGCTTTTGTACCAAGGTCGAATAATGTGGAGTTACCAAACATCTTAGCCGCTGCAGTGAAGATTGCTTCTTCTGCTTTCGGACGAGTTTTTTCGATGTCAGCCATAATATGACGGTGTTCCATCAATAATTCATGCAATGGAATAGCTACTGGACAGTTTTCTGTACATGCGCCGCACAATGTGGAAGCGTATGGAAGATCGCCTGCTACGTCGTAACCTTTGAACAATGGAGTCAATACAGCACCCATTGGACCTGGATATACGGAGCCATAACCGTGACCAGAAATGTGACGGTATACAGGACAGATATTCATACATGCACCACAACGGATACAACGTAACATTTCTTGGAATGTACCACCCAAGATACCGGAACGACCGTTATCGATAATGATGATATGAGTTTCTTCAGGACCGTCAGCTTCGCCAGCACGACCAGGACCAGTCATCATGGAGAAGTAGTTGGAAATTTTAGCACCTACTGCAGAGCGGTTCAACATTTCCATCATTACGTCAAGAGCTTTGAAGTCAGGAACGATACGTTCTGTACCCAAGAAGATTACTTGAGTCTTAGGAATGGAACTAG
>JAWERH010000134.1:0-2922 GCA_032482215.1 Veillonella sp.
CAAACTTGTTCTACTGTAATACATACTGTAGATAATATTATATAATACTTCATCTAATTTTTATAGTCCTATTCGAAAAAAATCTATAATCTTTTAACAAATTTTATATTTTTATAAAATATAAAACAAGAAATAATGCAGTAGAAACAGGGTAAACCCATATTTCTACTGCATTTATAGATAAAATTATTTATTTAATATTTCATCAAACTAAACAGATAAAATTTGTTTAGCATCCGCCACAATCTGATCTAGAGAAACGCCATTTTCTCGTAACAATTCCGTTGCATCATAACGATCGTGGAATTCTTTAGCAATACCATAGTTCTTAACACGCACATCAGATGTACCGTAGAAGCTAGCTACACGTTGTCCCCAACCGCCTTCAACTACACCATCTTCAAAAGTAAATACTACAGAATGATTTGCTTTCAACTCTTCCAATAATACTTCATCAAGACCAGAAGCAAATTTAGGATTTACTACAGTTGCATTGATACCGTCTTTAGCCAATGCATCAGCCACTTGATTTGCCAAATGGTAGAAATTACCAAGGCCTAACAAGGCAATGCGTTCACCACGACGAGTCACCTCAGATTTATTTAAAATGCTGTAATCAGTCGTATCAGCTACACCAGTAGATGTAAATTCACCTACAGGAACACGAATTGCCACAGGATGCTCGTGTTGATGAACTGCATATTCGGTCATAGCCAACAACTCTTCATTATTAGTAGGTGCTAAGTATACTAAGTTAGGAATGTTTGTAAGCATAGGAATATCAAAGAAACCTAAATGAGTGACATCGTTCATGCCATATACAGACGCCATATGATTGATAATAACCGCACTGTTATTATTTACACAAAGGTCTTGTACCAGTTGGTCATAGGTACGTTGTAAGAACGTACTATATACATTAAACACTGGCTTACCACCATTTTTCGCAATACCAGAACTCATCGCAATAGCATGTTCTTCCGCAATACCTACATCGATATATTGTTTACCAGCCTCGTCACGCCATTTAGCATTAAACCCAAATCCCCCTGGTGTACCTGCAGCAATAGCTACCACTGTTGGATCTGCTTTAATTTGCTCCATCAAATAGTCCGCAATTGTACCAGCATAGGTCGGACCATGATGTTCCTTTTTGAGTTTACCTGTTTCTAAATCAAATGGCCTTGTCCAGTGGAAGGCCTCTTTATTTTGCTCTGCAATAGCATAACCCTTACCTTTTTGAGTAACAATATGTAAAACGATCGGATGGTTAATATCTTTTACATCCTTAAACACATTGATTAATGTTTCCAAATCATTGCCATCGGCTACAAAACGATAGTCTAAACCAAGCGCCTTAAAAATATTGTTAGAGCTTTCACCATTCGACTCGCGCAATTCACGAAGGCCACGATACAAACCACCATGGTTTTCTGCAATGGATTGGTCATTATCGTTGACGATAATAATCATATTGCTATCTAATGTGGCCGCATAATCTAGACCCTCAAAGGCTTCCCCACCAGATAAAGAACCATCACCAATGATAGCGATAATATTTTCAGAGTCTCCCTTTAAATTCCGAGCAGTAGCTAGGCCAGATGCTAAGGAGATAGATGTGGATGTATGACCAATATTAAAGAAATCATGCTCACTTTCAGTAGGATCTGTATAACCTGTTACATCATCATAATGATCATGATCTAAGAACGCCAACGCGCGACCGGTAACCATCTTATGTACATAGGACTGATGAGATACGTCATATACAATCTTATCTACAGGAGAGTTAAATACATAGTGCAAAGCCATGATCATTTCTGCTACGCCCATAGGTGGACCAAAATGACCGCCGTGTTCAGAGACCTTTGTCATAAGAGCTTGGCGAGCTTGTGCCGTTAAATCAGTTAATTCAGAAATAGATAAGCCTTTTAAATCGGCTGGAGATTTTATATCAATTAAGTTCATATGTGTTCCTTTCATTAGGTGTCATATAACAATACAACCTCTAGAATTTGTATTGTATTACTAACCGTGCTATACTGTATGTCCAGCATGTAATAAGTATAGAACTTAAAGTTAGGTTTAAGTCAAGCGAGAACGTAAAACTTAACTCTAACCTTAAAAATATACGTATATTATACGCTTAATACATTACTCCTGACACTAAATCTTTTACGAATTTAATATGAACCCTTAAGGAGGTCCTATGACATATACTGTTGGCGAAATCGCAAAAAAACTAAATGTGGCACCTTCTACATTGCGTTACTATGATAAAGAAGGTCTATTACCCTTCGTAGAACGTTCTGCTGGTGGTATCCGTGTATTCCATGACACAGATATGGATTGGCTAGAATTGATTGAATGCATGAAGCATACAGGTATGCCTATTAAAGAAATTAAACATTTTATCGACTACTGCGTCGAAGGTGATAGTCGCATCAACGATAGATTATCTATTATCAGAAATCAGCGAGATCGCGTATTAGTAGAAATCGAAAGCCTACAAGCACGCTTGTCCATGCTAGAATTTAAAACATGGTTTTATGAACAAGCTCAAGCAAATGGAACTACTAGTTTTTATGAAAGCTTAACACCTGATGATGTTCCTGTAGAGTATCATAAATATTTCGAACGCAAATGGCGCGCCGATAAAGAAGCCGCTGAAAAAGGTGAATCACCTAAAAAATATAGAGCTGTATAACAAAGAGGAGCTATCCAACGGATAGCTCTTCTTCTTACATAGCAAAAAGGCGGTGCAACCAAATGGTTGTACCGCCTTGATTCATCAATTATTCAGCAGTGAATGGCAATAAAGCAATTGCACGTGCACGTTTGATAGATGTAGTCAATTTGCGTTGATGTTTTGCGCAAGTACCGGAAATACGACGAGGTAAGATTTTGCCGCGTTCAGTCGTA
>JAWERH010000135.1:0-7526 GCA_032482215.1 Veillonella sp.
TGGTGTTTCATATACTTTAAAAATTCCTACAAAAGGTAATGAACCATTTAGATTGTATTTTAACCCTCTTGGTGGTCCCTATTCTGGTTCCTTTACGGTAAAAGCACTTCATCAACAAGGTGCCCGTAGAGGTCAAACCGATACGCGTACCTATCATATCGGTGGTGCTGATGGGATTACTGCACTAGGGGACGGTACTATATTAGATAGCCGTCTTATGGGTAATTATAATGCAGGCGATTTGTTAACATTAAACTTCATGCCGGCAGGTGCATCTAATTTGCCAATACGATTCTTATTGATTCCTGAATCTCTTGCAAATCCACAAAAACATCAGACTATTGCGGTCAATGTACCAAAAGATGTAACAGACAGTTTGGGTCATCCAACTCAAAGTGGTACACAAATTCCTGTAGGTCCTATCAATGGTAAAGATAGCAATAAGGGTACTGTAGATACATCTAAATCTACTATGACTCCTGCAAAACAGGCAGAAACAATTGCTCACGAAGAAACAAAAAAATTGAGCGATAAAGCAGCTGCTGATGCTAAAAAAGAGGCACAACTTAAAAAAGCGAAAGAAGCTGAGGAAGCATTAGCTCGTAAAAAAGCGGAAGAAGCTAAATTAGCTGCCGAAAAAGCAGAAATAGCACGCAAGGCTGCAGAAGCTAAACATGCTGAAATTGAGCGTAAAATGGCTGAGAAAGCTGAAGCTGATCGTAAGGCTGCCGAGTTGAAGGCTGCTCAAGAGGCGCAAGCTGCTAAAGACAAAGCGGCCTTAGAAGCGAAAAAGGCTGAGGAAATGCGACAAGCAGAAGAGGCTAAACGCTTAGAGGCAGAAAGAAAAGCTGAGCTTGATCGAAAGGTAGCTGAAGCTCGTAAGGCTGAAGAAGAACGTAAAGCTGAAATGGCGCGTATTGAAGCTGCTAGAAAGGCGGAAGCCGATCGTTTAGAGGCAGCACGTAAAGCGGAGGAAGCTCGTGTAGCGGCTGAAGCAAAACGTCTTGAAGAAGAACGCAGAATTGAAGCGGCTCGTATTGAAGCAGCACGAAAGGCAGAAGAAGCTAGACAAGCCGCTGAAGCTAAGGCACGTTTTGAAGCACAACGGGCAGCAGAAAAGGCCGCTTTAGAAGCGAAAAAAGCTGAAGAAGAACGTTTAGCTGCTGAAGCAAAAGCACGTTTAGAAGCACAACGAAAAGCGGAACAAGAAGCATTGGAAGCACGCCGTGCCGAAGAAGCACGTAAAGCAGCCGAAGCAAAAGCAGCACTAGAAGCCCAACGTGCAGCTGAACAAGCTGCATTAGAAGCGAAACGTCAAGAAGATGCTCGTAAAGCAGCAGAGGCAAAAGCTGCCTTAGAAGCACAACGTATTGAAGCAGCAAGAAAAGCTGAGGAAGCGCGTCGTGCAGAGGAAGCGCGCAAGGCAGAAGAGGCTCGGATCGAAGCCGCTCGTAAAGCAGAGGAAGCTCGTGTTGCAGCAGAGGCTAAACGTGCTGAAGAAGCGCGTAAGGCAGAAGAAGCTCGAATTGAAGCGGCTCGTAAAGCTGAACAAGCTCGTTTGGCAGAAGAAGCCCGAAGAGCAAAAGAAGCACGTCGTTTAGAAGCTGCTAGACTTGAGGCACAACGCAAGGCGGAACAAGAACGTCTTGAAGCGGCCCGTAAAGCCGAAGAAGCCCGTGTTGCTGCTGAAGCAAAACGTCAGGAAGAATTACGTAAGGCAGAGGAAGCTCGAATCGCAGCCGAAGCGAAACGTGCAGAAGAACTTCGTAAGGCTGAGGAAGCTCGAATCGCAGCCGAAGCGAAACGTGCAGAAGAGGCTCGTAGAGCAGAGGATGCTCGTCGCATAGAAGAAGCTAGACGAGCAGAAGAAGCTCGTAAAGCCGAAGAAGCTCGTATAGCTGCTGAGGCACATAAGGCTGAACAAGCTAGATTGGCTGCAGAACGAGCAGAAGCTGAACGTCAAGCAGCAGAGGCAAAACGTATTGCTGAAGAACGCTACCAAGCTCATTTAGAAGCGGAACACAAAGCAGAAGAAGCTCGTCAACAGGCACTTGCACAAGCTGAAGTGGAACGTAAAGCAAAAGAACGAGCTGAAGCAATTCAACGTGTCAAAGAACAGCAAGAAAATGCTCGTCGTCGCGCAGAACTTGCACGTCAACAAATTGAGGCAGAACGTAAGGCTGCCCAAGCAGCTAAGACTGGACCTTCCTTCAGTGAACTTGATGACGTCCACGAAGATACTCCTTCTGTAACGATTCCGAATGCTGTATCTATTGATGAGTTGACTAAACCTAGACCGACTGCATCTCAAAATACACGTCGTCGTGACCAACGTCAACCACAACCAAATCAACAATATGCACAGCAAAACCCAATGACTAATGATCAACAAGGTCAAGCTCCTTATAGTTCACAGCAAGATCAACAAAATGATGATCAAAATCCACCAAAATTATATCCTATGGGACACTAATATTAGCTTATAATAATGAAAATTAGTTGTATCTAATTATAGATTGATTATAAGGAAACAATTGGTGAAGTATAGAGAGGACAAGCCATTTTATAAGGCTTGTCCTCTTTTTAAAATACTTATGAACTTTCGCTTTCACATTGACTTTCAAGGGCAGATTCAGTACAATAAATAAAGAAAATGCATCTATGGTACGAGAGACCATTGCATATTACAAAACCTTTTAATTTAGTCCAGAGAGGCTGAGAAAGGAATATAGTTGAAGCGCCCCCATAAGGGCTTCTTTGTGCAAACTATTTGACCTTTTGCCCTGGGCAAAAGGTCTTTTTATTTGTTACGTGAGTTAGGAGGAAATCATGGGACAAGTTAGCCTAAAAGGCAAACATTTATTAGGTTTGCAAAATGTGTCACCTGAAGAAATCAAATTGATTGTTAACCTCTTTATGGAACCTAGTACTCGTACCCGTAGTTCCTTTGAATTGGCCGGCAAATATTTAGGGGCTGACGTTATTAATCTTTCTCCAAGCGGTTCTTCTATGGGGAAAGGTGAAAGCTTCCGTGATACCTTGCTAACTTTGTCCTATATGGGCACAGATGCTATTGTAATGCGTCATAGTGCTGAAGGGGCTCCTCTATATGCCACAAAAGCAGTAGATCCTATCATCATCAATGCTGGCGATGGCGCTCATGAACATCCAACACAAGCGTTATTAGATATGTACTCTATTTTGGAGAAAAAAGAATCTATTGAAGGTCTAAAAGTTGTTATCCTAGGCGATATTATGCATAGCCGTGTAGCAAGATCTAACATTTATGGACTTACAAAAATGGGTGCTAAAGTCCATTTGGCTGGTCCTCGTACAATGGTATATCCAGAGCTCGAAAAATTAGGTGTTACCGTTCACCACGATATTCGTGAAGCAGTGGCTGATGCAGATGTAGTTAACGTACTTCGCATTCAATTAGAACGTATTCATTCTGCATTGTATCCTACAAATAGAGAGTATGCTCGTATCTTCGGTATTAATAATGATGTATTGAAATTGGCTAAAGATGATGTAATGGTAATGCATCCAGGTCCTATGAACCGAGGCCTTGAAATTGCACCAGATGTAGCATATTCTGATCAATCCGTAATTCAAGAACAGGTACGTAATGGCGTAGCTGTACGTATGGCTGTATTGTACTTAACTATTATCGGAGGTGACGGTAGTGAGCTTGCTTATTAAAAATGGTACGGTAGTTAATCCGGCAAAAAAACAAAACGAAGTAGCAGAAAACTTGAGTGCTGAAGGCGCTGAAGTATATGATGCAACAGGTCTTATCGTAGCACCTGGCCTTATCGATATTCACACACATTTACGTGAACCAGGGCAAGAGGCGAAAGAGGACTTCCACTCCGGTACACAAGCGGCTGCAGCAGGTGGTTTCACACGTGTTGTAACTATGGCTAATACAAATCCAGTTGTAGATAATGCTGCTCTTGTAAGAGGCTTACAAAAACAGGCTGAGCTTACAGGTGTTGTAAAAGTAGAATTTATTGGTGCTGTATCCAAAGGCCTTGAAGGTAAAGAACTTGCTGAAATGGGCGATATGGCGGAAGCTGGTGTAGTAGCCTTCTCTGATGATGGTCACTATGTAGAAAATGCTGCGTTTATGCGTCGTGCCTTAGAATACTCCTCCATGTTCAATAAAATGGTTATCGACCATGCAGAAGACATTACATTGACTAAAAATGGTCATATGCATCGTCCTGCAGTAGCTGAAGATTTAGCGGTTGCTCGTGACATCTTGTTGTCTGAAATGACAGGTGGTCACATTCATATTGCTCACGTAAGTAGTAAAAATACTGTGGATATGGTTCGTCGTGCAAAAGCAAAAGGTCTTAATGTAACATGTGAAGTTACAAGCCAACATTTATCTTTCACAGATGAATATTTACGCGAATATAACCCAGCATTCAAAATGGCTCCTCCAATTCGATCCGAAGATCATCGCCAAGCATTATTAGAAGGCTTGAAAGATGGCACAATTGATGCCATTATCACAGACCATGCACCACATGCGTATGAAGAAAAAGACCATGAGTTCTGCTGTGCACCAAATGGTTTCAGTGGTCTCGAAACATCTTTGGCAGCAGTTATTACTAATGCATATGGTCCAGATAAACTCAGTATTGACCAAGTTGTGTACTATATGAGTACACGTCCAGCTGAATTAATGCGCCTTGATGCAGGTGTTCTTGAGGTTGGTAAACCAGCAGATATTACTGTATTCTCTACAACAGAAGAGTGGAAAGTGGATCGAAATAAATTCTATACAAAAGGCAAAGTCAGTCCATTTGATGGTATGACTGTTACAGGTAAGGCCAAACTTACAGTAGTTGATGGCAAAGTAGTTATGAAGGAGGGCGTAGTCTTATAATGAAAGGCAAGTTAGTTCTTGAAGATGGTTCCGTGTTTGAAGGTTCCTTATAGGGGAAGTTGTGTTTAACACAGGTATGACAGGGTATCAAGAAATCTTGACTGACCCGTCCTATGCAGATCAAATTATTACATTAACATATCCTTTGATTGGTAATTATGGTACATTGAATGCTATTACTCAAGGTCCTAAACCATATTGTAAAGGCTTTATCGTAGGCGAACTGTGTGATTTCCCATCTAACTGGCAAAATGAAGGCCTATTTAGTGAGTATCTTCGTTTACACGGCATCCCTTGCCTTTATGATGTAGATACACGTGCTATTACACGTGTTCTTCGTAATCATGGTGTAATGAAAGGCGTACTTGTACGTTCTGATTACCCTATGGAAGATATTCAAAAATTATTTAAACAAGACTTGCCAACAGATCAAGTTATGCGTGTAACTACCAAATGGCAAGGTATGCGTGGCGATAAAAATGCCGAGTTCCATGTAGCTGTAATGGACTATGGTGTAAAAGAAAATATCCTTCGTTCTTTAGAAACAGCTGGTTGCCGATTAACAGTGTTCCCTGCAGATGCTAAGGCTGAAGATGTGTTAGCAGCAAATCCAGATGGTGTATTCTTATCCAACGGCCCTGGAGACCCTCAAGATCTTGGCTATGCTGTAGAAGAGGTAAAGAAATTGTTTGGTAAAAAACCTATCTTCGGCATTTGCATGGGCCATCAAGTATTGGCACAAGCTTATGGTGGTACAACATTTAAATTGAAGTTTGGTCACCGTGGCTCTAACCATCCAGTACAAGATTTACGTACAGGCCGTGTATATATTACATCTCAAAACCATGGCTATGCAGTAGATGATACTTCCTTGCCAGATTTTGTAGAAATTACACATCGCAGTGTAAATGATGGCACTGTAGAAGGTATGCGCCATAAAGAATTGCCTATTTTCTCTGTACAATATCACCCAGAAGCGTCCCCAGGACCTACTGATAATCTATATTTATTTGACGAATTTGAAGACTTAATGAGAAAGGGAAAATAATATGACCACAGAAGCAAAAAAAGTACTTGTAATTGGTTCTGGTCCAATTATTATCGGCCAAGCTGCAGAGTTTGACTATGCTGGTACACAAGCATGCCGTTCCCTTCGTGAAGAAGGTTATAAAGTAGTATTGGTTAACTCTAATCCTGCTACAATTATGACCGATACAGATATTGCTGATCGCGTATATGTAGAACCGATTAGTCTTGAATTCGTAACAGAAGTAATCAAAAAAGAACGCCCTTGGGGCTTATTGGCTACATTAGGTGGCCAAGTAGGTCTTAATATGGCCGTACAATTGTCTGAAGCTGGCTTGAAGCAATTAAACAAGCGGAAGACCGTGAGCTCTTCAAAGAAGCGATGAAGGAAATCAATCAACCAGTTCCTGAATCCGATATCTTTAACGATCTTGAAGAAGCCGTAGCGTTTGCTAATCGTATTGGTTATCCTATCATCATTCGTCCTGCCTATACATTGGGTGGTACTGGTGGCGGTATTGCGCATAACGAAGATGAAATGTATGAAATCACACGCCGTGGTTTGAAACTTTCACCAATTCACCAAATCCTAGCAGAACGTTCTGTAGCAGGTTGGAAAGAATAACATGGAAAATATCGACCCTGTTGGCGTACATACTGGTGACTCCATCGTTGTGGCACCAAGCCAAACATTGAACGATATTCAATACCAAATGCTCCGTACTGCATCTGTAGAAATCATTCGTTATTTGAAAATCGAAGGTGGTTGTAATGTACAATACGCCTTGAATCCTAATAGCAATGAATATATCGTTATCGAAGTAAACCCTCGTGTATCTCGTTCCTCTGCATTAGCATCTAAAGCAACTGGTTATCCAATTGCGAAGGTAGCTGCAAAAATTGCAGTAGGCATGACATTGGATCAAATTACAAATGCTGTAACTGGCGAAACAAAAGCATGCTTCGAACCTACACTGGACTATGTAGTAACTAAGTTCCCACGTTGGCCATTTGAAAAATTCAATTTGGCAGACCGTACATTGGGCACTCAAATGAAGGCTACTGGCGAAGTTATGGCTATCGACCGCTCCTTGGAAGGATCCTTACTTAAAGCAATTCGTTCCTTGGAAATTGGTTTAGACCATATTGAGCTTAAGAAAATCTCTCATGAGTCCATGGAACAATTGATTGAACGTTTACATTTAGTAGATGATGAACGTATCTATGTTGTAGCAGAAGCACTTCGCAAGGGCATTAGTGTAGAGAAAATTCATTACATTACAAAAATTGATACATTCTTTATTGAGAAAATCAAAAACATTGTTAATGTAGAAAAAGCTTTAGTTGAACATGGTTTAACAGAAGAAGTATTGCGCAAAGCAAAACGTTATTCCTTCACTGATTCTGTTATCGCTCGTTATGCTAATACAACTGTAGAAGATGTTCGTGCAAAACGTAAAGAATGGAATATTCTTCCAACCTATAAATATGTAGATACATGTGCTGCCGAATTCGAATCTAAAACACCGTACTACTACAGTGCTTATGCACAAGAAGACGAAGTTAAACCACTAGGTGAAAAATCCGTTGTAGTACTTGGTTC
>JAWERH010000136.1:0-5888 GCA_032482215.1 Veillonella sp.
CTCTATATCCTCATATTCAGCCTTACAAGCTTCACACATAGGAAACTCATCCATCGTCGTTCGCTCACGATCATAAGGTAGAGATTTAATAATCGTATACCGAGGGCCACAATTTGTGCAATTAATAAAAGGATATTCTTTTCTACGTTTGTCCCGTTCTAATTCTTTAAGACAGTCATCACATGGCGCTGTATCAGCACTAATAAACGTACTAACCGCTTCACCTAATGGAGAGGGCTTCACAGAGAACTCAACTTCATTGTTTTGTATAGTAAGATGTTCTACCCGTTGACTTGTAATGCGACACAATCGAGGTTGGTCATCTTGAATCGCATCTAAAAACAACTGCAAATCACTAGTATAACCTTGTATCTCGACGTAAACACCTTGACTATCATTATATACAAAACCTGTTAAACCTAGGGAATGTGCCCACATAGAAACAAGGGGCCGGAATCCGACCCCTTGAACTATACCGGTATAACGAATTCCCCAGCGTTCTATAGTTTGATTACTATTTTGTTTCATATAAACTCCTACTATAGACGGAGAATTAATGGCTATTAACCTAATGCTACAGGAATACTGCCATCAATGCCAGCTTGTTCTAGCTCGGCTTGAATCATAATAGCGCATTCAATACGTTTCTTTTGTAAGCGGCAGCCAAATTCATAAGGTGTTTCTAAATCGCCACCTAATGTAATGTTGTTAGCATGACAACCACCAGAACAGAAGAATTTCGCCCAACATTCAGCACAAGTTGGTTTAGAGAATACATGTGTATTACGGAAATCTTTAGGAATTTCTGTATTTTGTAAACCATCATACACATTGCCAAGCACATATCCATCTTTACCTACGAATTGATGACATGGGTAAATATCGCCATTTGGTACGACTGCCATATATTCATGACCTGCCCCACAACCACGAAGGCGTTTAGCCATACATGGACCGCGATACAAATCCATACGGAAGTGGAAGAAGTTAAACTTCTCGCCCCAACCATCTAATTGACGTTGTAAATAAATATCTGCTAATTTTTCATATTCTTTTTCCAATACAGGCCAATCCTCTTCGCGAAGAACATAGTCCCCCTCTTCACCTACTACAGGCTCCATGGATAAATGTTCGAAGCCAAGATCAGACATAGCCATAACGTCTTTTGTAAAGTCTAAGTTTTTATGTGTATACGTACCACGTACGTAGTATTCAAGACCATGGCGTTGTTTTACCGCATTGATAAGGTTTTTAGCAATATATTTATAAGATTCCGCACCACTACCAGCTACAGGACGCATCGCATTATGTACAGATTCACGACCATCCAAAGATAATACAAGGCTCATCTTATGTTCGTTTACATAGTCGATTTTATCTTGTGTTAACAGCATGCCATTTGTAGTCAATGTAAGCTTGAAAATCTTATTGTGCTTTTCTTGAATGGATTCAATATATTCAACTGTTTGTTTAACAACATCCCAGTTCAATAAAGGTTCTCCACCAAAGAAGTCTATTTCACAATGTTGACGAGGGCCGCTCATTTTAATGAGGAAGTCCACTGCACGCTTCGCCACATCAAAACTCATTAATTCACGTTTTACACCGCCGTAATCACCTTGGCTGGCAAAACAGTATTTACATGCTAAATTACAATCATGAGCAATATTTAAGCATAATGCCTTAACAATAGGTTTTTCACCTACTACAAGTTTAAACTCTGTACTCATCGGAGCAAACAATTGCTCTGCTTTAATGAGCTCATCTAACTCATCCATAATCTCATCAAGTTCTACGGCATCTTCCTTAGCATCTAATGCAGCATGTACTGCATCGCGATTAGTGCCATCATATATGTCAAGAACTCTATCAATGAGTTCGTCGATAACGTGAATAATACCACTATTAACATCTAAGCAGTAATAGTTATCCTTCATCCGAAACTTATGGATCATTGGTTTTAATTCTAACATGGTACCTCCAATTATTATGTATGGTAAAAGTTCTACTATATAGAACTTTCTAGATAATTGTACCACATTTCCACGCTAAACGTTATGAAAAGAGTCATAAAGATATACCATACAAAGTATGTATTATACACATAAATAAAAAAGGCCCGCTAAGCGAGCCTCTTTATTATTTTTGTTTGCAAACTTGGTTACCAACTGTGCAGCTTGTTTTGCAAGCGGATTGGCAAGATGTTTGACATTCCCCACAACCGCCAGTTTTAGCAGTTTTTTGTAAGGATTCAGTGTTGATAGTACGAATACGTTTAGCCATGGTTATCCTCCTCAATACTTATCGAATGATATTTATTTTATCATATTTATGAAAAGCCTGTAAAATACTATTTAGTTATGTTTTCTTCTACAGATTTGATTTTATTAACTTCTGTAGTTTTATTTGCATCCGCTCCTACTGTTGTTGCAGCGCTTGTAACAGCATCAGTTTTTTCTTTCTTAGGAGTATCCTTACGCAATACCTTGCGTAATGCCAATGCAACTGGAGTAACGATAACAGCTGCAAAAACAGCTTCTGGAATACCATGCGTAACAGATAAGAATACAATAGAGCCTAATACTTGATCTGGGCTTAGGTTCATTTTAATAGCAAACATATCTGCGTAAAGCAAGAAGATAAGTCCCATAACCATAATTGTATGGAATACAGTACCCATAAATGCAGATACAAGAATGCGTGGACCTTGAGGTGCTTTCCACAATAATAAGTATACTAAATATGCTAATACAGGGAAAAGTATACGTGGTAATACAGAAATAATTGGATTAATGAATAGTGGGGATAAAATATTAGGTGCTGTAATATTTTGCCACAAGCTATAGCAACCAAAGATAAAGCCTACAAAGGCACCTACCTTAGGGCCCTCTACAATAGCCATGTAGAGTTGTCACATTAAGAGGCCCCAATGGAATAATCCCATAGCCAGATACACCTAATGCGATTGTGATCCCCGCCAACAAACCAATAATGGTAAGCTCACGAATAGTAATACCACTCTTTTTCTCTTTTTTAACCTTTTTACGTTCAACGGGGCTAGTCGTTTCATTGCCTGGGATTGATACAGTTGAGTTATCATCCACTAGACGTTCATTGTTGTTCATAGATCCTCCTTCGTTCTCATTCCTTACGGATATAAGTCGAAACTAGAAATGTGAAATAATACCACGCTCTACCAATGCACCTATAATCACTGCTACACCTGTCACACCAGCTTCTAACAAAGTTGGGGTAACAAACACTAGTGGATTACCTTGATACGTTGGAAAAACGGTGGGAACTAAAGATAAAACAAACTCTGGAATATAACCACCATATAAAATATGAGCATTCATAGCGAGCCATAAACCAGCAGTTAAAACAATACGAAATAATCGTATACCTTTATAGGCTAATTCTCTTGGGTATAAATAGAATACGAATACCAATAAGGATATAAGTAATGACACCAATTCTGCAAAGAGTATATTTACATTCATAGATGACGCATACATGAAATAAACCATTGGATCTTGTAGATCAATATAGAGGAGTGAACCAATATATAAGAATGGAATTGGAATAGTATATCCAATTATATCGAGTGCTTCATCTACCATTCCCCATCGATGATTTCGATTGAAAAACTTAGTAGCTAGCAACCCACAAAGTTCAATAAGTACTTGAACTATAAAATACACCACGAAAAGAAGCAACGCTGTTACAATTCTACTATCTGCAGTAAAGCTAAAGGGCGTATGAAGAAATGAAAATACTGTCCACCAAGCCCAACTATACGTATGATATCCCATACTCAATGGTAAATCGTCATTAAATTTAGCATTCTTAAGTCTTCGTACCATAAAAGATTGGTAAAGCTAGCGCTCCACTCAAAGAAAGAACTGTTGTTACAGCACTTACAAATATAGCACAAACAATAGTAAATAACCAGAAACTCTTATTCATTACGGCCTCCCACTAAGCGAGTAAGACCATATGCTAAGATCAAGCTAATAGTAACACCGATATACATAGCTACTAAGAAAGCCACATCTCGGCCAGCTGTAGGCCAGCTCCATAGCATCGATAAATCTACACCGAGAAAAATACCTTTATAGCTAATGCCGTGGATTATAATCCAACTTACAACATAAGCAATACGGCTAATCGATTTTCCATCTCCATTATTAGTGATAAAAGTAAATACCATACAAGTGCTACGGTAGCACTTGATCCATTATGAATCATATATGCAATAATAGGAATTACTACGATAAATAGATTCAAATAAACGGATCTTTTACAAATATCCATTAATGTGTTCATATAGATCTCCTATGATATGTAATCTCTTTGTATTTTACAATAATCATAGATAAATGTCATCAAAAAAGAAAAACCTCCATACAGGTAAATGAATACCTTATATGGAGGTTCTTAATTAAGCTACTACAGAGTCAGCTGTTACATCAATTGTAGGAACAGTTTCCTTTTGTTCTTCTTTCTTCAACAATGGAGTCATGCTTTCTAAGCCGATACCCAATGTGAATAGATTATGCAACCATGCTGTTTGGCTTGGCGGCATAATACCGAGTACGCCACCACCTACAAGAGCACCGTTGAAACCAACGATACCATTGTAATTTGCTTTGATGCGTTTCATCAATGCCATAGAAATGCGGCGTAAATCTACAAGAGCTTGTAGATGGTCGGAAGAAATAGTAACATTTGCAATTTTTTGAGCAATTGGAGCGCCTTCATTCATAGCGATACCAACATGTGCTTCAGAAATTGCTGGGGAATCGTTAATACCATCCCCTACCATCATAACAGTATAGCCTTCAGCTTTTGCTTGTTTTACATAAGCCGCTTTATCTTCTGGCAATACTTCAGCATGCAATTCATCGATGCCGAGTTCGTCAGCTACACGTTGTGCATTACGTTTGGAGTCACCAGTCATCATGACAACCTTTTTAATACCCAAAGTGTGTAAATCAGCTATAACTTGTTTTGCTTCCTCACGAACAGGGTCTTTAATACAAATAACCGCTGCTAGTGTACCTCCAATAGCGAGGTAAATATGGGAAGATGAATTTGGTAAATTGTTGAATTTTTCTTGTTCATCTGCAGGAATTTTTGTCTTTTCATCATCAAAGATGTAGTGAGCACTACCAATGCGTACACGGTAGCGACCAACTTTAGATGCAATACCATGAGCTACAACGTATTCTACGTCGGAGTGCATTTCCTTGTGAGGCAAGTCATGATCCTTAGCAGCGCGTACAATTGCTTTTGCCATGGAGTGAGGGAAATGTTCCTCAATACATGCAGCTAATTTCAACATTTCATCTGCATCATGACCGTTGAACGGGATGATTTGTTCAAACTCAGGTTCTGCTTTTGTAAGAGTACCAGTTTTATCGAACACAATCATATCTGCTTGTGCAATTTGTTCTAAGAACTTACCACCTTTAACAGTGATACCGCGTTTAGATGCTTCTTGCATAGCGGAAAGTACTGCCAATGGAATGGATAATTTTAGAGCACAAGAGAAGTCAACCATAACGAAAGACAATGCTTTCATTACATTTCGAGTCAACAAATATGTTAAACCAGCACCAATAAAGCTAATTGGAACTAATTTATCTGCCATGCGGTATGCTTGTTGTTCCATACCGGATTTCATTTGTTCAGACTCTTCAATGAGGTTAACGATTTTTTCGTAACGAGATGTTTTGGATGTGCTACGTACTTCTACAATAGCTTTACCGTCTTCAACAACAGTACCCGCATATACAGAACTGTCTTGATCGCGACGAACCGCTTCTGGTTCACCAGTCATGGAGCTTTCATTAACAAGAACAACACCATCGATAACGACACCATCC
>JAWERH010000137.1:0-2878 GCA_032482215.1 Veillonella sp.
CAACGGACTTAAAATCCGTCGGTTGGAAACAACCGTACCGGTTCGATTCCGGTCCTCGGCACCAATTAAGACTAACTTCGGTTAGTCTTTTTTTCTTATGTAAATTAAGTTTTAATACTACATATTAAATAATACTATGAATAAGAAACCTAAATTGCTAATTAGTGAATGTCTATGCGGCGTATCATGTCGTTATGATGGAAAAGATAATTATATAGGGAAATTACCATTGTTAAAAGAAATGTTTGATTTAGTACCTGTATGTCCAGAAGTATTAGGTGGACTTAGTACACCGCGTGATCCTGCAGAGCGACAAGGAGAACGTATATGTACGGCTAATGGGACTGATGTAACTAAAGAATTCCTTATAGGTGCTCAGAATACATTAGATATAGCTTTTCAAAATGGGTGTAATCGGGCTCTAATGAAAGCAAAAAGCCCTAGTTGCGGCTATAAGCGTATTTACGATGGCACCTTTAGTAAAACCCTACGGGATGGTCATGGATGCACTGTAGAGGCTCTATTAAAGAATAATATTGAAGTGTATACAGAAGATGATATTGATCTATTAATAGGACAAAAAAAGAGATGAGTTTTAACTCATCTCTTTTTGTTTTTTATTACTTTACTATAACCTTAACTGGCTATTATTACATAATTATATGCTTTACTGATAACAGATTAATATGCTTAACTCAGTACAAGAAATAGTCCAGATTATTTAACTGCATTTACAGGATCGTTAGTTAATGGTTGTTCCCCTAGTAAGGTAGTAAGGTTATGTAAATTAAATCGATACTTATCATTACTGAAGTCTCGTGTTGCATCATAACGTTGGTTAGGTGCATGCATAAGACCGATTAATGTGTCATATAGTAAATCATTTGTAAAGTATTGATGTTCGTGCTTAGTAAGTTCCTCTGCAGTTTGAGGATACGCTGCACGATATTGAGGGGATAAATAAATCCAGAATGGAATGTGAGTCATAACAAAGTCAAATGTATCTGGGTTATGAGATTTATCTAAACTTTCACCGTGGTCAGAGAAATACACCATAGCTTGTAAGTTTAATTTTTCCTTACCATACGTATAGATTTGTTGTAATAACCAATCAGTATACAGTTGGCTATTGGCATATGCTTCTTGGCCATCTGGATATGGGCCTTGTTTCCATTTGCTGAATTCATGAGGGTAACGGTCATTGTAATAAATATGGCTACCCATGATATGAATAACGATAAAGTTATTTTTCGTAGGGTCTACAGATTGTAATAAAGGCAATAATGATTCATCATAGCGATCAGAGAATGCATATGATTCGTGAGACCATTTTGTAGTATCTGCTGTTTTTGCCATTAGAGAAATGGCTGTATCGTATTCACCAAATACACCTTGGTTACTAAACCAAGAAGTAGTATAACCAGCCTTTTTAGCTACGTCTAAGATGTTTGCTGAATCAAGGAATGGTTTATCATCATATTGATTGCGTTCAGATAAAGCGCGTTCTAGAGTAGGTACTGTTTGTACATAGGATGAATATGCGTTATCAAAGAACACAAAATCTTTGTTATCAGAGCGCATATTACCTTGCCATGGTGTATCGTCATAAGGGAAGTTTGGATTATAAACCTTCATATAATCACGAGAACTAGACTCACCAATTACTAATATGATCGTACCTGGTGTTTTATTGGCAGAGGTTTCCTTTGTATCTAAATTGAAGGAATCGAAAACTAAATGATGGTTATCATTATATTGTTGCATCTGTTTTACATAATCGCCAGCAGCAATCCAATTTGCTACAATACATGTTTTAGGGAATAAGAAGAATGGTACATAAACTAAGAATGCTACAATAGATGCAATTAGCAATGTAGAGCGCATAGGTCGTGTAGTATTTAAGTTTACTACTGCTTTCATTCCTAGATTAGACCAGTAGAGTAGATACGTCCATAATATAAGACCTATACCAACAGCGATAAGACCAGGGATACCGGCAGCATTTTTTAAGAAACCAAAGGCTTCTTCTGGGTTCGTCATATATACTGCTAGTAAACTAGCTGGCGTTAAACAATGCCATGTAGTTAAGTAGTATCCAATTTGTAAGAATGGAATAAGACTTAATATCATGGTAATGATTGCCATGATTAATGATGTGGTTTTATGAAGGCGATTCGTTTGATTTAGTAAGAATTGAATTCCAGATAAGCCCATAAAAATGAGTAGGCCAAATAAGAAGTCATTAGCGAATTCATAGAAATATAAAGGCTTAACATAGGACCAGTGGAAAAGGAGTGGGAATGTCAGAGCCCAAAGAATACCAACTAATCCATATCCTAAAAATGGTCTATGAAAAACGGTACACCCCATAAAGTATTGAAATAAAAAAGTACCTACAATTGTTGGTACTGCTAAAATCGTTATATCTTCAACATCTAGTCCTAGTGTAATAGGTTCATAGATGAAAAATAGAGCTATATATAAAACAATACCAATGATACCAAAGCGAAAGATGGGGTTTCTCCCAATTTGCTTTAAACTAGATAACATAATAAATCCCCTCTTGTAGGAATACACAATAAATTTTTTTTATAATATATAATTATTACTATAATAAAGATAGCAGATGACTGTAAAAAAAACAATTATTTGAAAGTACTACTATAAATGCTTTATAATTATATAATTAAAGTATATTTTCTAAGGATTGGGGTTTATGGGAGATTATAATTATAAGTTAGATGTTTTTGAAGGTCCTTTAGACTTGCTTTTACATCTCATTGAAAAACATAAAATAGAAATCACCGATATTCCTATCGTTGAAATTACGAGTCAATACTTGGAATATTTAGATAATTGGAATCACTTTGATATTCAT
>JAWERH010000138.1:0-5905 GCA_032482215.1 Veillonella sp.
GGACTCTAAATATTCCAAATAGTTAATGCATGCATCACGATCCATGCCAATCATGGACACTAGTTCATTATTAACAGTAACACTATGTCCGCCATCTGCCACAAAATCTGTAAGCCCCGCTTGTTCCGCAAAACGCTTTGCATCTACTTGGATACGGCCTGTTGCTAGTGCCACCCTATGACCACGGCGCTTTAATTCATCTAAGCTATATTGAGCACTGTCAGGAATTTTACCTTCCGGCCACACAGCTAAGGTATTGTCTATATCGAAAAAGAAAAATTTCTGTTCCACAGGCCCTCCTAATCACGTCCGCTCATTAACTTAAATCGCTCTTTCTGCTCTACATCAGGATATTTTTCTTGATCCACATCACTCAAAAACATATCTAGTGGTCGTACATATAAGTCACGTTGATCATATAATTTTTGATACACTACGAACTGTTCACTCGTTTCCGAATGAGTTGCAACATCTAACACATAATAGTACATGCCTTTAAAATGACGATATAAGCCACCCTTTACAATTTTTCGCATTTATAACCTCATCACATAACATACACAAACGGTTACAAATTATATTAATCAAGAGATTCCATGTATTTTAGTCAACATATCTGCTGTAATTTTGTACGGAGATACATCAATATCATGAACAGATGTAGCCTTTTCAACAATTTGAGGAATATGCGATGCAGTAAGACCTAACTGTGAAAGTTTAGTAGGCCAACCTAATTCGCGGTATATTGGCAACCACCGTTGTAATTCATCCATTTGTTGGTCAACGGTTAACAAAATAAGTAAGCCATATGCTACCATTTCACCATGCAAATGGTTTTCTTCTGTTTCTTTATTAGTAACACAGCCATAACATACAGCATGAGCCATATTACTATTATATGCCATAGGAACACAACCCGATACAATACCGGTAGTAAAGATAACAGTCATAGCAATGGTATCAAATGCATCACTACGTTTTTTAGCTTGACTGTCTTTATAGGCTTGTATACCATGTGCTAAAATTGGTTCACTACACATAGAAGCTAGAGTAAGGCCTAACTGAGTATTATAATCTTGCTCACGATTACGAGCAGAAAGATGAGTTTCATAGTGTTTTGCAATAGTATCTCCCATTCCCGCCCACAAGTAACGGCTTGGTGCTTCTACGAGAATATCAGCATCAATAAAGCAGTGCACAGGAGGATGATTTACAAAGGCTACGTCATCAAAAGTATGCTCTGCAGTGTATACAGCTGCTACTTCTGACGTTGCAGCACAAGTAGAGGCAATGGTCGGAATTGTAAAGAATGGTTTATCATCTAACTCTAGAGCTACTACTTTTACCGTATCCATGGCCTTACCGCCACCAACAGCAAACATAAAGTCCGCATCTTTTACAGAAGCCATTTGTGCAATTTCCTTACCTCGAGAGAAAGTACACTCTCCACCAAAGTGAATAATATCTAGCACTTTAATCCCTGCTTTATCAAGCACTGGACGAATGTGTGGCAAAGCTTTAGAAAGAGCTGTCTCACCACCAATGATAGCTACAGACTTACCATATAATTTTGTAAATTTGGGAATAGCGTCAAACACCTCATGACCGCCAAAACTATAACTAGGTAAACAATGAGTACTACGCATAAAATCTTCCTTCCTTCAAACTTCTACTCACAAAATCAATTTTATATGACAACCCTTAAGACACTAAAAAGGTTCTATACTTTCACCCAAAACGAAAGTATAGAACCATTAATGATATTATTTATTTTCGGACACAAGACCTTTATGGATAAGACCTACAACGAAGCCTAATACCGCAAAGCTCACCCAGCCCATCCCAGCAGCCTGGAATGGAATGTATTGAGTAAAGAGCTGTTCCAATGCAACAGGTGCAATACCTGCCGTTTCAAGACCACCATTGTCCATGCGTATACGCAACGACGACCACCGAACACATTGTGAAGAAGTGCCAACAAGATGATTACAATCGTTAACGGATACAAGAGCATCAACACTGGAATCGCTGCACTGATGATTGTTTTCAAACCGAACATGCTAAGACCAAATGCTGCTACGGAGAAGATTACTACATATAATTTATAGCTAATCTTCGGTGTCAACTTGTGGAAGTATGTACCACAAGAAGTGATAAGACCGATACTTGTAGACAAGCAAGCTAGAAGAACGATGATAGCCAAGATAATTTGACCGAATTCACCGAACAAGTAGTTAGCACTTACGGACAACACAGGAGCACCTGTATCAAACAAACCAAAACGTTCAACACTAGTAGCACCAATGTTAGCGATAAATACATAAACAATACCGAGAAGACCTACAGCAATAGCGCCTACTTCCATTACTGTTTTTGTAATAACCGCACGAGATGTAGCGCCGCTAAGACGAACAAAGTCGATTACAAGAATAGCAAATACTACGGAAGCCAACGCATCCATCGTATTATAGCCGTCCAAGAATCCTTGCAACACAGCTGTAGGTGCATCACCATAAGCTGGTTGTGGCACTGCATAGCCGCCTAGCGGAGTCATAAAGGATTTAATAATTAACAACAGAATTACAAGTAGTAATGCTGGTGTCAAAATATTACCGATACGATTAACAAGCTTTTGTGGACTAATGGATAACCACAAAGAAACACCAAAGAATAATGCCAAGAAAATTGGTTCCATATTCATGCTTAAACCTTCTGTGAAAGGTTTAATTGCAATTTCATAAGCTACAGTACCAGTACGTGGCGTCGCAAACATTGGACCGATACTCAAGTAAAGAGAAATTGTGTACAACAAGCCATAAATCGGATGAACACGGCTCGCAAGTTCTTCAACATCTTTACAGGAGGAGTACCCCATCGCTGCAACACCTAATAGTGGAAGGCCTACACCTGTTAATATGAAGCCGAGCAAAGCCCAACCTACGTTATCACCAGAATGTTGACCTAAGGCCGCTGGGAAGATCAAGTTCCCTGCCCCAAAGAATAGGGCGAATAACATCATGCCTATAGCCCAATAGGCACGGGCAGATAATTTATCATTACCATTCATAAACGTAACCCCCTTCAGGTTATATATAGAAATAATATTACTATTATAATCCTAATGAGGATATGTATGCAATAAAAATATTAGCACTATTCCCGTAAGTAAAAGGAATTAAGCACCATAATAAATACTATATAGTATTTATTATGCTGTTCTCTTTTATATACTCACCTTATATATCATTTTCATATTCTTATCTTATGCGTCAACCTTTTTAATATGAACTTGTACATCGTAGAATGTACTACCCCAACCTTCATCTGTAGGGCGGTCTGCAGTAAGCGCATTAATAGCTACATTTGGATCACTAGATTGTGATTGCCACCACACGCCAAGTGTTACTAATGTACCTCGTTGTACCTCTTCATCATAGTAAGCTTTAATTTTTACACTACCACGATTATTATAGATTTCTACTTCATCCCCATCATTAATGTTATATACCTTTGCATCTTCAGGGTTGATACGAAGTTTCATAAGCTCAGGATCATCAAACTCGAGTTCACAGAAGCTAGAATCTAAAATACGAATATCGTTCCCTATGATAAGCCAGAACGGTGCATTATCTCCATATGGCGGCAAATAACGAATTAATGGTTCCACATCATGTGGATTATATAGCTCTATTTTTCCAGATGGCGTTTTAAAATCTAATTTGTAATTTTCAGGCAATGTCATCTCTACAGGTTCACCTTGTAAGATTACATCTTGATCGACCTCAGATATACGACTAGATGTACGAACAATTTGTTCTATTAACGCCCGTTCACTAAGGTTAAAGAATTCATCTTCAAGCCCCATTCGCTTAGCTAGTTCAGAAATCACTTGCCAATTGGATCGAGATTCACCAATAGGATTGATTAATTTATAGCCAGTTCCGATGGTATAGTGCCCATAGGAGTTATATATATCATCATGTTCTACTGATGTTGTGGCGGGCAATACAATATCCGCATATTTACATGTGTCAGTAAAGAATCGTTCGTGAACAACCGTAAACAAATCATCTCTCATCAAACCTTTTCGCACCACATTTTGATCAGGTGCTGTTATGGCAGGGTTACTAGAGAACACATAGAGACTATGAACTGCTGTACCTGATGGATTTGTAAGCATTTCGCCAAGTTTAATCATAGGCATCAATCGCTTGGCTGGTGCAGCAACATGAGCCTGCTGCATAACTTCTTTGCCAACAAACTTACTGCCACTAGCACTGGATAGCAAACCACCGCCTAAATATTGCCAAGCACCAACTACAGCAGGTAATGCATTAATGGCGCGACAACTCATGGCACCATTCCCATATCGAGATAATCCGCTGCCAAGACGAATGAATGGAGCCTTAGCCTTAGCGTATGCATGAGCAAACTCAGTCATACGCTCTACGGAAACGCCACAAAGTTCAGATGCTTTTTCCGGTGTAAAGTCAATTAACACATCATTTACAAGCTCATCATAACCTTGTACATGTTTCTTAATAAAATCTATATCTGCTAATCCATCTCGATGAATAATATGAAGCATACCTAACGCTAAGGCGACATCACTACCAGGTTTTACGTAAATATGTTCATGAGCTTGGTTAAAGGTATAGGTTTTATGAGTATCAATAATCCAAACTCGAGCGCCATTCCGTTTTGCCACGTTTACATCATGTAAGATATGAACGTCGGTAGCAGTTGCATTAATGCCCCACAAAACAATTAAATCACTATGTTGTGCCTCTTGCGGCTTAATAGCTAATGTATCACCGTAAACTGAGCGGAAACCGGCCTGCTTAGCGGGAGAGCATATACCTCGATCCTGGTCCGTCGCACCAATACGGCGGAAAAAGTAATCTGCTGCTGGGCTTTGAATAACTCCCATAGTGCCGGCATAGGAGTAGCGTAAAATACTTTCACTACCATAAGTACTAATGGTGTCTTTAAAATTATTAACAATGATATCTAATGCCTCATCCCAGCTGATACGCACATATTGATCTTCTCCAATACCTTTCTTGCCAACCCGTTTCATTGGGTACTGTAAACGCAACGGAGAATGAACCACTCGTTCATAATGCGCCATCTTAGGGCATAATGTGCCTCTTGTAAAAGCATGATCTCTATTACCACGAACAGATACCACTCTATTGTTATCTACCGATACGATTAAACCACATGCATCTGGACAGTCATATGGACATACTGATTTGTATTCTTTCAAAATAAGCACCTCGCTTATAAATTATATAAACTATAGGATGTATATTTATATTATATTACAGCATCCTTTGTATAAGTGTAACCTTTAATACATTTTCTAACTTTGTAAAGATTAAGAATACTGCATATATTGCATAACAATACATTCAGTTATCACAATACGTTAATATACTCATCAATATTTTTTATATATAATACTGAATATTTCAAGTTTTATCGATATTTATCCATTCTCATTCTTACTCAAAGCCTAAACAGATATACTAATAAGCTCTATAAAAATACTGCAAATCTATAAAAAAATTATGCAATCATAACTAAAAGTCATAACCATATAGTTTTAGGTATAATCAGTTGTTTCAGTAACTGCCCTAGGAATATGTGACAAACATCACCGGTACGTATGCGTATTTAGTAATGTGTTTCAGACTGTAAGACTATTCAATCTCACATCTTTCTGTGCTATACTGACATTGTCATTTGAGAGGATATAGAGCTCACAAGATATCATTTAAATTTCATGATATTTTAGAGTGATGTTACTATATCAGGTACATATTTTCTGAAAAGAGGTTTTAACGATGGCAGACGCAAAAAACACTGTGTTATTCCCTTATGAAACATTGAAAAAATTAAG
>JAWERH010000139.1:0-4439 GCA_032482215.1 Veillonella sp.
TCCAAACACTACTATAAAGCCTATTATAACACAATCAATCAAGGGTTATCTAGGCAACATATGCTTTTCAAGGTTATTCTCCCTATTTTGATGGGGCCCTATTTCATTTCTACAACCTAGTAAAAAAAGTACAAATATACTTGCTTGCTCCGTCCTTCGCAAAGTCGCTGCACAAGTATATTCGTACTTTTTTATAATTATATTTATAAAGGCGTCCCATCAAAATAGAACTACACACTTAAATACATAACACCTAGATAAGCCGATTGTTCTATGTAAAAAGGCTTTAAACTAATGGCGCCACGCCCACCATGTGGGAAAAATAGCCTGCAGCTAGGCTTTATAGTAGTGGTGCCATGCCCACCGTAGAGGAAGGACTAGCCTGCGGCTAGTCCTTCCCTTCCCCTATCACATAAAAGCATATTGAGTAAAGATCAGATGTAGCTTGTGATGGGACTAGTTAATAGCAGACGCTCAAATAATAAAAAGAGTTCCCTATGCAGCGACTTTGCGAAGGACGGAGCAAAGAGGGAACTCTTTTTATTATTTATTGAGTTGTCGCAATCTAACAGGGCCCCATCACAAGCGGAAAGGTGAGTTTACTCAAATGCTTTTATAAGTTCCATGTATTCCGCTTTGTGTGTCATTCTCCATGTACCAAAGTCTGGTTCTGGGGATTGGTTTAGGATGTTTGCCAAGGCTTCCAAGAATTCTGGGATTTTTGTGGCTACGATATTACCTGCCATTTTACCGAAGTTTTCGGAGCCCATGTGTTCGGAACCACCGTCTACGAGGATAAAGGCTACGGTAGGTTTCTTGTCTACTAATTTTACAGCTCCGTGGAAACCAATTTCACCGATTTGGTGTGTACCACAGGAGTGTGGACAGCCCGAGATGTGTAAACGAGGGAGTTTACTTGTATCTACACCTTTTTCTTCAAGGTGTCCGAAGATATCTTTCAAAAGACCATTGGAGTCTTGCATACCAATTTGACATACTGTGGAGCCTACACAGGACACAGAACGACGGAAATCATTTTCAGCGCTGTCATCAGTTAATTCCACAATTTTACGAGCCTCATCAGCAGTAAGGTTGATGAAGAACAATGCTTGGTCTGGCGCAATACGCGCTTCTACTTGATCGAGTGTTACAGCATAATCAAGCGCAGCCAATAGGTGTTCTACATTCGCATCGCCACCTGCTGGATGGTATTCTACGTAGTATAAACCTTCTTGCTTTTGACGGTGAATGCGATCGTTTTCCACAGAATTATCACGCTTACCTGTTTTTGTAATTTCACAAGCATAATCAGCAGGATTAATTGTTAATTGTTCAACTTCTTTCACCATCGCCAATGTTTCTTCATAGGTCTTGATGAAAGCTTCCGCTCCACCCATTTCAGCAGGCATGTAGCGAGTACGAGCCTTACCACGGTTTTTGAAATTTCCATGGTTAGCAAAAACCATAAGCATAGTTTTCACATGGTACAACACATCTTCAGGTTGCACATCATGTGCCACTGGAATACCAATGCGAGGATTGGGGCCAATACCACCACAAGCGTATACATCAAAGGTATTATGTTTCGTTAAATTGAAACCAAGGTCTTTGAATGTAGCATGAGGCGTGCTATCAAAGCCATTGTCGATGCCCATTTTAAACTTGCGAGGGATTTTGATGTAGAACATTTGCTCTAGAAGGAACTCGCTAATAGCCGTTGCATACGGTCGCGGTTATAGATACCGTGATCATAGCATTCTTTATAGAGATTTAAAATTGTATCACCATCGAGGCCATGCATTTGCAAGCATTGGCCGGTAGTAAAATGTACGTGTTGTAAGTTATATTTACGGATAGAGTCAGCTAAGAACTGCATGTGCTGACGCGTCATGCGTCCCCCATTGAAGCGCCAACGGCTCATACCAGAGTTAGCACCGCGTTCCGCGTAGCTACCATAGGTACCAGATTGGCCTTTATAATCCGCAATAGACATTTCTTTCTTATAGAATTTGTGCGTCATATCTTCAAACTTTGGATAGTCTGCAATTAATCGATCTTTCAATTCTTGTGTAATCATACTATTACCCTCTTGGCTTATATCTATTAAGCATAATACAAAACTTTGTATTGGTTAGTATACCATACACGCATACGTATGTTAGTAGCCAAGCTCACAATTTTAATATCAATTACAAATAACATGCTTTACAATCTGTAATAATAATCACTTTTAATTAGAACAATAGAAAATCCTAATCGTACAAAAAAAGAACAGCCCAAAGGCTGTTCTTTCATTATTATTAAATTCTACTATGTAGGAATAATCCTAAGTCTGCCTATTAAACTCGACCTTCATTAGGATTGTTATAGGCATCTTTATCGATGGTACCCATAATCTTATCTACTACGAGAGCATTTGTTAAGGAACCAGATACGTTCAAGCATGTACGGCCCATATCGATCAATGGATCGATTGCAAGAATTGGGCTGATGGATGTGAAGTACGCACCAAGGCCTGTACCACTAAGGGATACGGATGCAGCCATTGTAGCTGTACCAGGAACACCAGCAATACCAACGGAACCGATAGCGATAACGATAACACTCATGATGTACATAGTCAAATCAAATGGAATATTTGCTACATTAGAGATATATACAACTACAAGTGCTGGGAATACGCCTGCACAACCTTGCATGCCTGCAGTAGTACCGAAGGATGCTACTGTATTAGCTGTTGTAGCATTTACGCCAAGACGTTTTGTCAACGTTTCAACGGTCAATGGTAATACGCCCATAGAGGAACGGGATGTGAAAGCTAACAAGAGTGGAGCTTTTGCTTTTTTGAAGTATGTAATTGGGTTGTAACCAAAGCTAGCAATCAGGATAGCTTGAACAACGAACATAATCAAAAGACCAACGTAAAGCAATACTACGAATAAACCCATGTCTAAAATAGCTTGCACGCCACGTGTTGCCAATGTAGATGCCAACAATGCAACTACGCCATATGGCATAAGACCAATAATAAAGTCTGCTACCCAAGAAATCAATTGGTGAAGTTCGTCAAATAGCTTAGTAAAGATTTCCATGCTATTTGTGCCTGTTTTCTTCAACAAACGAGCAACGCTACCCAAGATAATAGCAAATACTACGATACCAATAACATTAGTTTCAGCAGCTGCTTGAATTGGATTACTTGGAATTAAAGCGCGGAATGTATCAACCATTGGTTTGATTTCGCGAATCTTTTTACCAGATTCAACAATATCGAAACCTTGACCCAAACCAAAGGCATTACCCAAGATAAGACCAACGATAGCAGCAACTGCTACCATGCCAAGGTTAGTAGATACCATGGCCACCACTAATTTTTTAAGGTTAGCACCTGCCTCCATGTGCAAGATAACATGGACGATAGAAATAAATACAATAGGAATAACAAGCATGCGGATCAAATCAATGAAGCCGCCCCCTACTAGAGAGAACCACTTAGTACTTTCCTTGATGTAAACCACTTTAGATGGATCATCTGGGAAGCCTGCAATGATTTGAACTACAATACCGAGTACGGCACCAACAATAGTACCAATAATAACGAGATTACCAAAGGATGTGCCCTTGCGTTGCAATACATAAATACCGATTAACGCGAGCACAAACACTGCGATAATAGCGATACTTATTGGATTGCTTAACATGAGGTAATCTGTAAAGAATGGAATATTCATAATACACCTCTTTAATTCATATCACAATAATAGGTTATGAACTAAGTATAGCATATATCGAAAATTTTACAAGTAAAATAATTCGAATTTTATAAGTTTTTCTATGCAGAATCTGCAAGCCCCATAAACACCTTAATCTCCATGGATGTACATATGGCTCTACAATTTCATGATTGCTTTACATCATAATAGAAATCTAGGTATATAAAAAGGTGACCTTCGTAAGGAAGATCACCTTTAAAATTATTCAGTTATAGCTATACCTACCTAACGTATTAGCGATTAACCAAAACGTAAGTTACTTGGATAGGGCCATGAGCACCATCTACAGTAACCAACTCAATATCAGCTGTACGGGATGGACCAGAAATCAAGCAGATATTTGTAGGGAATTTTGATGGATCGTTATGATAACGTTCAGCCAAATTTTCCATAGTTTGAGTCATACGTGGGTTAATTGTATCAGTGTACAATACAGCAATATGTGTTGTAGGTAACAAGCTGATAGCACGGCCAGATTCTTCACCAGATGCTTGTACTACAGTAGCGGTTTCAGCAATACCGCAGTATGGGAATGTAATACCGATATCTGCATTGGCAGTATTAGAGATACATTCTTCACGGCCTTTAGCTGGGTCCCATTGGAAGTATGTACGAGTGCCGCCATTATTAGCTGCATCTTGTTCGAATAATTCTTTTAATTTATAT
>JAWERH010000140.1:0-3266 GCA_032482215.1 Veillonella sp.
GCTATCGTCTTGGTAAAACAACTCGGCAAAGGTCATTACTTTGAATCTCCTATTGAATTCAAAAAAGGCGAAGCAGTTCGTATTGGTAATATTATTTTCATACCGGCTTTACTTGTTGGTATCATTACCTTCGTAATCGGTTTCTTCACTAAATTAGGCGCTCTTGTTGGTCTTGGTATTGCCGCTATCATTGCTATGGGTGCTGCTCTTTACATTACTAAGGGTTCATTTAACCAAGGTTTCCATGAAGGTCGTCGTCTCATCGATGCTATCGGTTGGACGGCTATCTTGTCCCAATTATTAGCGGCCCTAGGCTATCTATTTAATTTGGCTGGCGTTGGTAAAATTATCTCCAGTGCTGTAGCTAGTGTGGTGCCTGCCGATAATGTATTCCTCGTAGTTGTAGCTTACTGCATCGGTATGGTCATCTTCACAATGATCATGGGTAACGCTTTTGCAGCTTTTGCGATGATTACAAGTGCTATCGGTGTTCCAATGCTCGTTGTAGCTCATGGTGCAAACCCAGCTGCTATTGGTGCTATCGCAATGCTTGCTGGCTATTGCGGTACTGATGACTCCTATGGCGGCCAACTTCAACATCGTACCGGTAGCGCTCCTTGAAATGCGCGACCAATACGGCGTTATTAAAGCACAACTTCCAATTGCATTAATTATGCTCGTATTGAACATCCTATTAATGTATTACTTTATTTAACCCTTTTCTTTGAAAAACGATATTCTTATGAGAGCGGATGTTATATACAATCTGCTATGATATGGTTTTAGTGTATGATTATCCTTATGAAAACATGTGCTTATTGATATAAATCATAGAATATCGTTATGAGGTAGTGTAATGAAAACAATTTTGATTACCGGTTTTGATCCATTCGGCGGTGAACCTATTAACCCTGCTTGGGAAGCGGTAAAAACAATGGATGGTTATACTGATGGTGATTATAAGGTAGTGACTCAAATGGTTCCTACTGTACGTTACAAATCTGTTGATACTGTGAAAGCTGCGGCTGAAGAGTACCAACCAGATTTCATTCTATGTGTAGGTCAAGCAGGCGGTCGCCCAGATATTACAGTAGAACGTGTTGCTATTAACTGTGATGATTTCCGCATCCCAGATAATGGGGGCAACCAACCGGAAGATGAACCTGTTGTAGCCGATGGCCCTAGTGCATACTTTGCGACATTACCAATTAAAAACATCGTTAATGCATTGCACCAAAATGGTATCCCAGCTAAGGTTTCTAATACAGCGGGTACCTTCGTATGTAATCACTTGATGTATGGTGTATGTCATTATGCAGCGCAAAAGGGCAACATCAAAGCGGGCTTCATGCATATTCCGTACTTGCCATCCCAAGTAGTGGATAAACCAAATCAACCAAGCATGGCTGTTGAAACTGTACGTGCTACACTAGAAACAATCGTTCACGTATTGGCTCATGGTGAAAGCTACGCTGCACAGGATATTACGTATACAACACCACATGAATAAGAGGTGTCTCTAATATGTTGTATCGTATTTACATAGTATTATGATGTTATGTAGAGAATATAGATTCATATATTTTGTTTGTGTATAGATGAGAGTGGGTTATCTCTATGAATAGAAAATTAGTAGCAAGTTTAGTTTCTTGTTTTGTATTGGGTTCTGTTAGTGCCTATGCAGCGAATCCATTTAGTGATGTAGAGCCTTCTAGCTGGGCCTATCAATCGGTAGAACAATTGGCATCTGCCGGCATTATCAATGGCTATCCAGATGGGACTTTCAAAGGCAACAAAGATATTACGCGGTATGAAATGGCTCAAATGGTAGCGAAGGCTATGGCAAATCAAGACCGTGCGAATGCGGAACAACAAGCTATGATTAATCGCTTGGCTGATGAATTTAGCAATGAACTCAACACATTGGGCGTGCGTGTAGCAAAATTAGAAGATCAAGTGGGCAATGTGAAGGTAACGGGTAATTACCGTTTACGTTATCGCGGCAGCCAATTGAAAGATGATACCTATGCGTATGGTACACATTCCTCCTTTGATTATCGGGCTCGTGTAATCTTTAATGCAAAGGTAAATGATAAAACCGATGCTGTTGTTCGTGTACAAGGTGCTGGTGAGCTCGGCAATAGCAATGCCAATGTCGCTAAGGTAAACCTTGCCTATGTAGACCATCATTTTGGTAAAGATACAACATTGCGCGTAGGTCGTCAATTATATACGCCTGCACTAGGTCTTATGTATGATGACCTTATTGATGGGGCACGCCTCATGTACAAACATGGTAAGTTGGACGTATCCGCAAGCTATGGTTATTGGTGGGGTGGAGCAGGCACATACCAAGATAAACAAAATACCATTACAGCAGCTATGCTTGAAGTAAAAGGTAAACTTAATAAACATGTTACCCTTGGCGGTATGTACGGCCGATTCCATAATGGTAAATTGTACCAAGGTCAAGATATTGATGCGGCTACAGGTAAACAAGTTAAATCCTTTATCGATTCCCCATATAAAAATATTTGGGGCCTTAACGCGAATATGAACTTTAACCGTTGGAACGTATTCGGTGAATGGCTTACAGCTCCAGGCATTTCCGATTCTCATGCTTGGATGGCTAGCCTTGGCTATGGTAACTATGACATTAAGAAAGCTCATACCTATAGCGTACGCGGTCAATACTACTACCAAGAAGGAAACTCTCCAATCTTCAGTAGTGCCTTTGCGCCTGCCTATAGCTTCTATAATCAACATTATGTAGATAATAAGGGCGTAGCTCATGTACGCAATGGGTTCAAAGGCTTCGTAGCGAATGTAAACTACGTACCATTCCAAAACGTATCTATCGGTGCTTACTATGGCTTCGGTAATAAAGACATGGATGGTAATAAATTAGGTGATTACTGGCGTACAGATGTAAACTTCATGTTCTAATTACATAATCTAAATAAAGCTCGAGTTATATCTAGAAAAGATATAGCTCGGGCTTTTTTATTTTCAATAATCATTATAAGTTTCAAATGCCTACTATTGACATAGGTATTTTAAATAATGTAATATGGTTACATAATCATATTAAATTAGTAGGAATAAGTGAGGGATATCACAGTAGCTTTCAAAATAAGAATTGTAAAGCGAATAGAGATGACCTCTATAGGAGTATAGAATGAGTGAACACGTAGATGTAAGCAACATCAAGGATCCTAGTATCGCGGCAGCTCGAAAAGAGGTTGAGTTCCAACGTGCTATGAATC
>JAWERH010000141.1:0-5230 GCA_032482215.1 Veillonella sp.
CTGGCAAATCATCAGAGGCCTCAGCAGGCTTGCGATCTTGCCAATGTAATAATTGTTCTTTAGCAGTGCGCAAGCGACTTGCTAAGCGCTCTCCTTCAAACCAATTCACATCATCAGCCATCGGCTCATCATCACGCCATGCAGAATGCATAGAACGAGAAAACTCTAATTGTTCTCGTACTTTAAAAATGTATGCATCCCCTTCTTCACATTCACGGCGCAATTGTTCCCATTTAGCCCCTTGTTGAATAAGGTCTTCAATATCTTGACCATACGTGCCAAATGGACTATCCGGGCTAAAGTTAGCTGGCATCAAGGCCGCTTCCTTTTCTTGCCACAACTGCATATTGTCTCGAGCTCGTTTGATTTCCTCATCGATACGAAGGAACTCATCACGACTCAAGGCAAGCTCGCTATTGTACTGTTGCATATGCATACGCGCTTCTTCGCTACGGCGATACGTATCCCATGCGCGCAATACGACGTCTATACCATCGCGGTATTCCTTCCACTCTTGCAACTGACCTTGTAATTCTGCCTCAGTCTGTTCCGTGCTGTGAAAGACTTTTTGCAATTCTACATATTGCGTTTCATGCTCGGCTAAATGGCTTAACTTTTGACGATTTTCTTTAAGCTCATCCATCAACACATTGATGCGGCGTTTACCGTTAGAGGAAGCTACTAATAGATCAGTAGCGCCTTTTTCAATATTTTTTACGACCGATCCTAAATGCTCGCCCCCTTCAGCACCGAAGAAACGAGACCGAACCTCTACCTCTTGCAGAACATCGAGGCCTTGTAAATCATCAAGGGTCAATGCAAAAATTCGATTATATGTTTTTTTATCAATACCATGCCACCAGTGTTGAGCTGGCTCCTCATGAATGGCTGGATTTCCAGGACTGTAAAAGTCCAGTTGTTTACCCTTACGACCAATGTAGTAGCTTTCACCATTACGCTCTACATCGAGGGCACCCGTCATAGCCCCATAAGCCTTATGCGTACCACCAAATAAAAGTGTGCGCATCCCTTCAAGCAAGGAGGTTTTGCCACTTTCATTAGGTCCATACATGAGCTGAACACCATGATTCCCCGTAGTGAAAGACCAGTTGCGATACGGGCCAAATTCATCAAATCGTATGCGTTTAATGTTCATCGTTAGCCCCCATCAATACAGTAACACCTTCAATTTCACAGCGCTTCAAGGCACGAAGCAATAATTCATCACTCAACAAATCGGCATATACACCTAAGCGTTTAAATTCAGGTCGTTCTGCCAAAATTTGACGTACCGTCTGTACCGCATTGCCATCAACCATATCATCATAGGCGCGCAAATAATCCCCTACCACATCGGATAACAATCTACGTTCAGCCAAATTAATGCTAGGTCGCGTATTACACATCATGCGATACGGCATAACAAATATAGACTTGCTTTTCTCTTCACTTTGGGACTCTTGCAACCATAATTTGCGCACACCTTCTTGTGTACATAAACGATGCAATGGACCTGTACCTACGAGAACGATGGAAAGCAAGATATTTTTCTTATGTTGCTTACGGAGATTCTCTTTTTTATGGCGTAAAATTTCTAAGAATTCTGCTTCCGTTTTCATGCCTGCAATATCAATTTTGATTTCTTCAAAACGGATTGCACTTGTTTCAATGAAACGAGGTTCACAATGACCATTATGAGATACAGAGACGAGATAGCACCCCTTAGGGCCTATTTCCTTGCGGTGTAAACCTTGAGGATTACCGGAATAAACAACAAGAGGTTCCTCGCTAAGAACTTGAGATTTGTGAATATGTCCTAACGCCCAATAATCCATAGCCGCCTCTGCAAGATCAGTTAAACTGCACGGGCCAGTCACATTATGGTTTTCAGAGCCTGCACTAGAACCTACCGTCCCGTGCATGACAGCCAAAGAAAAATTAATGGGAAACGTTGTACTTGTTCACTAGAGAATACATGCACATTGTCAGGCATCTGTAATTGAGCCTTCCAGCTTTCAGCAGGGTCATGATTACCTTGTACCATATAAACTGCAATGCGATGCTCGGCCAAGCGATACATGGCACGTACAAAGCGCACTTGAGCCTCTAAGTTGTGGTCTTCGCTATTATAAATATCACCAGCTATGACAACAGCATGAACATGCTCATCGATAGCAGTGTCAATAATTGTATCAAAGGCTACATAGGTAGCTTCGCTCACGGCGCGATCAACGGCGCGGCTAATACCTGTAGCATATTGAAAGGGTGCCCCTAAATGCAGGTCACCACAGTGTATAAAGTACTTTTATTATAGTTATATATAGTAATTACAATATTTTATTATACTACAAAACCGTAAAGATTACTTAAAAATAACTATCAATCAATCTATCAAAATAGATACTAAAATATAGTATCTCCCATTAGATTTAAACTATACGCCTTACCTGTATTAAAAATGGTCTAAAACCTACTGCCACATTTTTGTTAACTTAAAAATACATTAAGTTGACAATTTATACACGAACGTTTACAATCAAATTGTCAATATTTTATGTTTTTATTAAGTTAACAATTCTTGGAGGCTATTATGGCTTTGCCTACAGATCAACAATCATCCCAAGTGGGTACATACGAAAAAATTCTTACTATTGCCAACCGCATTATGAACGGCGGCGAAATCACTAAGAAAGAAGCAATCGAGTTGATTCATACTTCAGATGATGACACTATGATTTTACTTGCTATGGCCGATAAAATTCGCCAACATTTCAATGACAACTCCGTGGATGTATGCGCCATTGTAAATGCACGTTCTGGCAAATGTCCTGAAAACTGTAAATTCTGTGCCCAATCTGCCCATCACGAAACAGGTGTTCAAGTATATCCGTTCATGGATGATGAAAGTATCCTCGATGCGGCGCGCAAAGCTAAAGAAGCAGGCGCTATTCGTTTTTCTATCGTAACGAGTGGTCGTAATACTAATAACCCAAACGAATTTAACCAAATCATTCGCGTATTAGACCGTATTAAAAACGAAGTAGGTCTCGAAATTTGCTGTTCTCTTGGTTTGTTAACTTACGAACAAGCTCTCAAATTAAAAGAAGTAGGTGTAACTCGATACCACTCCAATATCGAAACAGCGCCTAGTCACTTCCCAGATATTTGTACAACCCATTCCTACGAAGATAAAATGTCTACTATCGATAATGCTCAAAAAGCAGGTATTCGAGTTTGCTCTGGCGGCATCCTCGGGCTTAATGAAACATTAGAACAACGCGTAGAGATGGCATTCGAGCTTAAACGTTTGCATATTGACTCTGTACCACTCAACATTTTAAACCCTGTTAAAGGTACACCATTTGAAAGTAATAAAGCATTACGTCCTCTAGATATTTTACGTACCTTCGCTGTGTTCCGTTTCATCTTGCCAAACGCATTGATTCGTACAGCTGGTGGTCGTGAAGTAAATCTTCGTGACTTACAAGCTTATGCTTTAAAAGGTGGCCTTAACGGCATCATGGTTGGTGGCTACTTAACAACTGGTGGTCGTTCTCCACAAGACGATCTCCAAATGATTCAAGACTTGGAGCTAAGTCGCAATTCTGCCCAAGTTTAAATTTTCGTATATACCATTCTCATTTGAGGATGTTGTATATAAAAAATATTCCTAAGATTTATAAATTTTTTACACATATAAAAAAGAACCATCTAGTTTGCTGTGCTAGATGGTTCTTTTATTGCCACAATAAATTATAAATGGCTTGACCATTTGTATTGCCTTCAATAGGTTCAGGATTTTCATTATACTCTACATTTTCATAAGGTGTACCGTCTGCCATGTACGCATCTACCTTTAACGTTTCCATGGTACGATTATATCTACTTATATACACTTTATATCGCAATTCGTCGCCACCCAGTTCATTGACCCGCAGCCACAAAAGCGCATCATAATCACTTTTTTGAACACTGTCATTGTCAATAAATAATTGGTTTCCTGACGCATCTGGTCCAACATAATACCAGTCCGTTGCGTTAGCGGTCCCCCCTATACTGAGTAGCCACAAAAGGGACAATATGGTTAATATTTTCCTCATATGACTGCTCCTCTCATGCCTAAGAGCTGTATACTTTATAAAACTTTAATAGCCATTAAACCTTTATAAAATATACAACTTCTCCTTTATATATAATACCAAAATTGTCCCATATTTATCAACAATAATTAAACTTAATTATTATCTTTTTTAGAATTTCAAGAAATTAAAAGAAATTTCTTAAAAAATTTCATTTTCAACTCATTTTTTGTTCTTATAATGACAATGTCAAATGATAAATAGAGGTAACAATTCCCTGGTTACCATACGTGTATTTATCTCCCGACAAGTATTACTAACCCCAAACCTACTACTTGTTTAAATACATGGTTCATTTGATATTAATACTAACACTCCCCTTACATGAAAAAAGGACTCCAGTTGGAGTCCTTTTTTCGTTATATAAAACTTCAATAAATCTCAAAATACAAGCATGTATAAATTCTATTTACTTTGTAATCCACGATAAACGAGTTCAAAAATAATTTTCTGAGCTTCTAACCACTCATCGCTCTGAGACCACTTATATTGTTTATTAACAGCATATAGACCGTGTACTAAAAATACAAAAACGGATACCCCCACATCAAACGAAACCCCAAGTGCTTCTGCCATAACGAGCCCTTGCCGATCTTTTTCACGTCCTATAATGCGTTGTAATGCATATTCTGAAATTTGTTCATCTAAAAATAAAGGTAAATACTTTTTATGTCGTATAATACGCTGACATAAAGGCAATCTATCAAAAATAGAATCGTATGCTTCTCTCAACAAAACAGAATTAGAAGCAGCTGATAAGGTGTTAGCTATAGTTTGTAAATTGTTGTTATCTACCATTCCTGGCTTTGAATAAGCGATTGCATCATCCACTAAATCATCAACAATTTCCATGATATAATCTATTCAATTAAATCGACAATAATTTAATTAAGGAGATAACTATGACACAATATACTCACATTCGAAATGCTACAGGAAAATTAACAATAAAAAATACAACATTCCTTATTGATCCATTTTTAGCACCAAAGGATACTTATCCTGGCTTTGAAGGAACATTTAACTATCAACAAAGAATGCCTATGGTTGATTTACCTCTATCAATGGACAATCTATTAAGCAATGTAACT
>JAWERH010000142.1:0-3639 GCA_032482215.1 Veillonella sp.
GATTACAGCCCTCAGCATGTGGCTTGAAACCGGGAATGTTGATGTAGATGATTTTTATCAGTACATCGATGAAGACACACGTGTTGTATTCCAAAAAGGTGATGCTGAATCCATCACCCTTGAAAGCGGCCTTGATGTAGAAGATTACTTTGATCAGCTCATGAACCAACACTTTGATGCGGTACCTCATATCATTCGCGATGAAGAAGATGGCCTTATTTTAACCTATGGTCCTATGAGTGCTATTGCAACCCTCAATGAAGAAGGCGCACTGGCCCTAATTAGTATCTATATCGATACACGCGACGAAGACGAAGCTACTGATGAAGTTGGCTATATTGAAGAAGAACTAACCAAGACAACAACTACTGAAGAAGATTTATTTTAATTAACTCTATCAGTAAAATGTACTATACTTAGTCTAAATGTATATGGTTAGCGAGATACCACCAGCTAAAACTATTATGTTTAGTCTAACTACATATGGTTAATGAGATACTACCAGTTAAAAGAATTATGTTTAGTCTAACTATATATGATTAATGAGATACTACCAGTTAAAAGTATTATATAATTTCACGTTGTAGTAGATCGACCTCCTGTTATTGAAGATCGGTTTACAAAACAACATGACTAACTGGTAGTTTTAAATTTAATTAGAAATAATTATTTTTAACTGGTAGTATTTACATTTCATCATGGTCCTTAATGAGACCAGCTTTTTTCTTTTTCCAATAGGAGTAGTAGAATGGCAAGATTACAATACAGCCGCCTAGACCCCATAGTAATTGGTTAGTTTGTGCTTGGGCGAGCATCCATAGGGAGGTGCCGATCGCAATAACTGGGATTAAATAGCCACCAGGGATTGTATAAGAACGAGCTTTGTCTGCCCATTTACGACGGAAGATAATAACCGCTAAACATGTTGGTAGGTATTGTGTAAAACGAGATACTGCACTGATGGCTGCTAGTGTAGTAAAGGAACCAGACCATGCAAGTAATACACTGGCAATATAGTAAGCTTCCGCAAAGTTGATACCACCCATAGAGATTAAGGTACCTACTAATACGATATACATACCAACAGGACCAACGATCACATTGAATGCATCTTGTACTGGAGCCTTAGTATTTGCTAAATCTGTACCAAGTACACCAATAGATACGGCAAGGATTGCCATATAAAGGACAGATACGAGAAGCATACACATGATAATAGCACGTGGTAAATTCTTTTTAGGATTTTTCATATCCTCTGCAGCAATGGCAATAACTTCAAATCCTGTATAGGCAAAGAATAGAAGAACCGCAGCTTGCGCAAATGATCCATCTACATATACATCTTGAGGGAAGACTGGTGTAAAGTTCGCTCCATTAATAAAGAAAATGCCAATTGCAATGAATAGAGCAAGAGGGACTAATTTAGAAATAGTGATTAAGTTGTTAACGAATTTAGATACGTTAACACCAAAGATGTTTACAATGGTAAGACCTACAATCAAGATGAATGAAATGACATCCTTGGCAAAATCACCACTTAACGCTGGTACAGCAGCACCTAATGCGGTAGCAAAGCCAACGGCCATGGCTGCCCAGGCAATAACGGTTACAATCCATTTTAAAACGCCTACTTCAAAGGCCCAAAAGTCACCTAATGCGTGTTTTGCATATAGATAAGGGCCACCATTACGTGTAAATAGGCTAGCTGCCTCTGCAAAGCAAAGGGCGATACAGCCTGCAATAACAGCGTCAAATAGCAGGACGCCTAAACTAGCTGAACCAATTATAGAATACGCTTTATTTGGTAGTAGGAAAATACCGGTCCCTACAATACCATTGATGCCTAGGAGTACAATACTCCAGAAGCCAAATTTTCCTGTTTCTTTCATAATAAAACCTTCCTACTATTTAGTTTTATTGTCTCGAGCTGCTTTTACAAAAGAAGCAAATAAACGTTTTGCATTGTCATCTGTTTCGGACATCATTTCTGGATGGAATTGGCAGGCTACTAACCAAGGATAGGAGGAGTCCTCTAAAGCCTCTACGGTACCATCCTTAGCTCTAGCTACTACTTGTAATCCTTTACCAACGTGTTTTACTGTTTGATGATGGTGAGAATTTGTAATCCATGTAGAACGGCCGATAGCACTAGCCAATTTGGATTCAAACTCAATGTCTACTGTATGAGTCCCAAGAGATGGCGTTTGGTTTTGTGAATGTTTAATCGTACAGTTTTCATCATATTTTAAATCTTGGTATAGAGTGCCACCACGATATACGTTTAAAATTTGGATGCCTCGGCAAATACAAAAGATAGGGATTTGTTTTTCTTCTGCTGCTTTCAGTAACGCAAAATCGAATTGATCTCGTTCTGGGAATACGTCGCCTAGACCTTGTAATGGTTCTTCACCGTAATTTAGGGGAGATACATCATGGCCACCAGATAATAATAGGGCATCTAGTTTTGCTACTGTTTCGCGAGCCACGTCAAGATTTTTAGTGAATGGAATAATTACTGGAATGCCACCCGCTTCTTCAATAGAACGTGGGTAGTCTTGATTTACGTAGGAACGTAATAAATCTACGTAAGCACCACTAGTATCTCGTAAGATATTACCAGATACACCAATGAATGGTTTTGTCATAATATCACCTCATATGTGTAAAAATTTGTACAATTAGTATAGTTTAAGTATATCAAATATTCGTGAATAAATAATACTACTATTGTAATTAATTATAAAACTTATACATTCTAAAATATGTTAACATTGTTACATTTTATAAAATTCATATTAGTTTTATAGGGATAATTATATTCGTATCTGTTTTGGTAAAAACATGGTATGATAGATTACGAATAAACTGTACGGGAGGTTTACTATGGTCTTTCTTACATCCTTACAGAGCATTATACCAATTGTACTGCTTATATCGTTGGGATATATATTAAAAGGGCGAGGGATGTTTCACCCTATATTTAGTGGTAATCTATCTAGATTTATCATGTCTGTTGCCTTACCAGCTGGTGTATTCATATCTGTATTACATCATCTACATACATCGGATTTATGGAATTTAAGATATGGGATGCTAGCTGTTACATTAACCTATGTCATAGCCTATATCGTTGCTTTCATCATGATGAAAGTACTAAAAGTACCTCGAGGTAGGCGTGGTATTTTTATCAATATGGTAGTTAATGATAACTGCTTGTTCATTGGATTGCCAGTGCAAATTGCACTCTTTGGTCAAGATGCACTGCCATATTTCTTGTTATATTATATCGGTAATACTATTTCAGTATGGATGGTAGGGGTATTCCTTATAGAATTAGATCCACTGCCCAATGCCGAATTAGGTTTTGATAATAGTAAAACTGATAGTATAAGTAATAGCACAGTAGCTACAGAAACAAAGCGTAAGCAGTTTAAATTTGATTTGAAGAAGTTATTACCTCCACCATTGCTAGGCTTCTTTGTAGCATTGATATTCTTATTCTTTGAAATTCCTTTAGCACCAATTTTACATACTACATTAAATTACTTAGGTGATATGGTAACCCCATTATCATTGATTTATATTGGTATCGTACTTCATGATGCGGGGCTAAAAAGTATGAGTCTTAATAAAGATTCA
>JAWERH010000143.1:0-2797 GCA_032482215.1 Veillonella sp.
GCGATAGGAATTGAACCCACAACCTGCTGATTACAAGTCAGCTGCTCTACCAATTGAGCTACGCCAGCATCATTACGACAAGATGTATTTTATCATCCGCCTCACTAAGTGTCAAGAACTTTTTAAAAGCTTTTTTGAAGTTTTTTCGTTCACTGCGGTAACCCTTAGTGCTTAATCATAATAACATGAAACGATACCCTATGCAAGTATTTTTTCTAAACTTTTTAAACTTCATTTTTTCCTCATCGGCAATCATAGATAAAGGTAGATAATCGCTAGTATAGCAACAATAATTCTATAATATCCAAAGGAAGATAATGAAGAGCGATTTAAATACCATAAAAATACTTTTACAGTGATATACCCTACTATATACGATACTAATGTGCCAATGGCAAACATAATAATATCATAATCATATGACCTGTACTAGATACAGGAATGCATTCGGTTATACCTTCTATAATACCCAAAATGAGGGCAATTATATATTGTTCCATGATATCACCTACCTTTATAAATGCGGTCATAACTCATGGCAATATATAATGCCCTCAGTAATCAATATAGCTTTAATTAATCAATAACCATAACACGTTCAGGTTTAGTAACTGTTACAACCGCATGTTTTGGATCATTATTGTGTTCTAAGTATAATTGATCACCTTCGAGATGACCACGCCAACCTACAACAATCGGATATGTTTTACTAATAGTCTTTAATAGTTCAAGAGGATTTAAATTTAAAATCGGTGCAAACAACACATTAATACCATCGATGAGCACCACTTCTGTATCACTACGACTTAATGCACGGCGAATTACTTCTTCTGCCAATTGTGGTCTTTCATCACGAGGTACTAACAAAAATTCTTCTTCAATAAGTTGTTTCGCTTCTAAGTACTTCCAACCTTTTTGCTCAGACAATTCACGAATTAGCAAACTTTTACCAGAACCAGGACCACCAACGATAAACAATATGCGTTCATCATCACCTTGAATTTTTTCCCAACGTTCTCTTACATCTTGAACAGTAACCATATCCTTTGCCTCCTCGCTGTGACCAATCCTACTTAACTGGACGGTCAGATAACATAACGGATTTGATATATTGGTTTTTATCATCTAGGGCAAACTGTAAATATGAATCGCTTGCCGCTGGATTTTTATATTCATATACGGTAGACGTGCCCGCATTTGTTGTAGATTCAACGATACGAGTTGGCATACCATACACAAAGAGCAATAGATACTTAGTATCGCCCATCGCGATGCCACGACGGGTAGGTGTGTAAATGTTTAACAATACGCGATTGATAAGATTTTTTTTATCAACACTTACACCATATTCGTTATATCCAATAAAGGTGGAACCAAACAACATACCTTGATGTTTCCAGTCGTTATTTGGATCATTAACAAAATGATCATTCAATTTATAGCCACGCAATACAAAATCATCAGCAGTCAACTTACCAGCTTCGAAATCATATACTGGAGCTTTAGGTAATCCAAATCTTGGCCATACTTGACCACTAATCATATCAACAGCTTCTACATTGCTTTGTTTGATGGTGAAAGCAATATATTCTTTCTGTTGTCCTAACATAGATTGTTGTTGGCTATTATTATTTGTATTCTCTATCGAGCCGTTAAAGTCCTTTTTTCGAGACAATGAATTTTCGGAATGACCTTCATAAAGGAAAATATAGCTTTCATTTTTCAAGTCACGCCACATCGCATTAGGACTGCCATAAGCAAATACCAATTCCATGCGCGTACTACCCACACCTATATCGCGTACAGTACGGGCGCCTTTTTTCGTACTATGAATATTAGTAATAGTATTTGGCTCAAAGAAATAGGTAGCCCCTTGACCTCGCAATTGATTGTTTATCAATCGTTCTTGAGTAGGTCCCGTATATACGGTTACCTCCAAATCTTTCATATAGTACGTCGTAAAGTTATCACGCACTACCGTTTTTTCTACATCTTTAGGTGCTACAAACTGATCACCTAAGCGGTACCCATCAATGGCATAATCATCTTCAGACCCTATGGTTGGTAAATTATTAGCCGTATAGGACTTGCCGATATCCGCCAAATTATTTTGCGTTACACTAGGCAAGGATCCTTCATTTTCGCTAGCTGCTTGCCAAAATTGTATGGAATCACCAAACTCGGTAACTGCCATTTGTTCGGCCAACCAACCTGTTTTTGTGTTTTCCTTCTTTATTTTTGTATCAATTTTAACGGCTTTAATCGGTGCATTATCTATATACGCAACAGAATTAGCCGCATCAGGTTCCACCGTTTCTACAGGTGCAGCAGTAGCTGCCGCATCATTTGTATCCTCTGTAGCTTCTACAGCCGTCGGTTTCACTGTGGAAATAGCCGGTTCTGCCGCATACCCTACCGTTGTAGCAGATAGGCCAACTAAAAGTGCCGCTACGATACGGCTCTTAATAGAATGATTCATCGATTACTCTCCAATTGCGCACGCAACCATGTCAACCATGGCTCTAACCCATTATGGGCCGTGCAACTTACTTCAAAAATCTCTCCTGTTGGATTCAAATTACGTATATCTTGTATTGCCTTGTCTTTTTTAAATGGTACATAAGGCAATAAATCTATCTTATTAATGAGAATAGCCTTTGACTCTTTAAAGATTAATGGGTATTTAAGAGGCTTATCTTCACCTTCAGTAACAGATAATACAGTTACCTTCATGCTTTCACCAATCTCAAATTCTGCAGGGCATACAAGGTTACCTACATTCTCGATAATGATCATA
>JAWERH010000144.1:0-4301 GCA_032482215.1 Veillonella sp.
CCTTTAGACTCTATCGAACCTTGAACGATGTAATTTTGACCATCAAACCAAAACTCACCATTAATGGTTATATCATGACGGCTCCAAGGAAAAGCAGTTACGTCACCAAGCTCAGAGGTTGGTATCGTATAGCTATAAGGAAATTTCTTTCCTATATGTTCTTTTGCTTGCTCTACTTGCAGTTTCATAATCTTACCTCGACTCATAATATTATAAACATGACATAGTGCTTTGTCAAATAAAAAAGACTATCTTAAGCGGACTCAAGATAGTCTTTTTGGTAAGTCAATTACATTTTTTCGAATTGGTCTTTACCAACACCGCAAATTGGGCAAACATAATCAGCTGGTTGATCTTCGAATTTTACGCCTTCAACAGCTTCGTCATAAACCCAACCACATACTACGCATACGTATTTTTCCATGAGTATTTCCTCCTTCACTTGAAAATTATTGTTTAATGTTTATCTTTTATAATTCAGATACTCTATCTGTAATGTAGTATATCAAAGATATCGAAACTTTTCAATACTCATTTTCTTAATTTCTATATGCGGATTTGTGCTACATTATAATTTGAAATGTATTATCATTTAGACTAATTATGACCTAAATTTACCTCAATTCCTTTCCCTATTGCTACTCATCTGTCAATATATCTATTAATATAAGTAATGGCCATTATTATACCGATAGTTTTTAAGGTATTAACTAAAATAAGACCTAAGGTGTACATAATTTATATATTATACTATTATATATAGAAGAGAATATTGTTATATTATTTATTCTAAAAGAACTTAATTAATAACTTATTATATAAGTATGTACTTATGAACTCTTACTTCTCTATGCAATATAATCATAATAAGAACTTCACGATCTTAATATGAAATATTGATCAGAGAAATCGTCATTTATATTGTTATCATAGGAGGATTTATGAGAACAGCTTTAACAGAACTTTTACAAATCGAATACCCTATTATCCAAGGCGCTATGGCTTGGGTATCTGAACACAAATTAGTATCTGCCGTTGCTAATGCTGGCGCAACAGGCGTTATCGCCCTCGGCGGTCGTGATGCAGAATGGACTCGCAATGAAATTCGTGCATGCAAAGAATTAACAGATAAACCATTCGGTGTTAACCTTATGTTGATGGCTCCTAATAAAGATGAGTTAGTAGATGTTATCATCCAAGAAAAACCTGCTTTTGTAACACTTGGTGCTGGTAATCCTGTACCATATATCAAACCTCTTCAAGAGGCTGGTATCAAGGTTATCCCTGTAGTTCCTTCCCTTAAATTAGCTAAACGTATCGAAGAAGCTGGCGCTGATGCGATGATCGTAGAAGGTATGGAAGCTGGTGGCCACATCGGTAGCCAAACAACAATGTCTTTAATGGAAAACATTTTACCTGAAATCTCTATTCCTGTAGTAGTAGCTGGCTCTATCGTTGATGGTCGCGGTCTTGCCGCTGCATTACTCATGGGTGCACAAGGTGTACAAATGGGCTCTCGCTTCTTACTTGCTGAGGAATGCCAAGCACACAAAAATATGAAAGAAGCCATTATCAAAGCTACAGATACTGATTCTGTTGTAACTGGTCTTCTCTCTGGCCACGGTGGTGTTCGTAGTTTAAAAAATGAATTTACTACTCGCTATTTGGCCGCAGAAACTGATGGCGTTACTACCCCTGAAGAACGGACAAAAATGTCTCAAGGCACTAATAAACGCGCTGCTATTGATGGCGATGTTGTAAATGGTGCTGTACAAGTCGGTCAAGCATTGAATCGTCTTGTAGCTATTGAGCCAGCTCATACAATCGTTCAATCTGTAATGAACGAAGCTATCATGTCTATTCGTAAGGCTCAACGCCTTCTTGAAATTGTTTAATGAATTAGGAGTACCATATGTTACCATTTCATGGAAAATATCCAAAATTAGATCCTAAAAGTTGCGTCATGCCCGGTGCAGAACTTGCTGGTGATGTAGAACTTAAAGAATATGCTTCTATTTGGCAAAACTGTGCACTTCGTGGTGACGTAAACAAGATTGTAGTAGGTCGTTACTCTAATGTACAAGACAACTCTGTACTACATGTAGACGACGATAAAGCATGTATTCTTGGCGATTACGTAACAATCGGCCATGGTGCCATCGTTCACGCTAGCACAATTGAAGATAATGTTTTAGTTGGCATGGGCGCCATTGTATTAAGTGGTTGTCATATCGGCTCTGGATCTATTATTGCAGCCGGTGCGGTAGTAAAAGAAAACACTGTCATCCCACCTAACTCTTTAGTAGTAGGCATTCCTGCTCGTATTGTTCGCACAGATGAAACTCAAATCGAACGTATTCACAATCAAGCTTTAAAATATAAACACTTATGGACTATTGAATACGGTATGCTTCCAGATGCAGGTGGCGAAGAATACGATAAAAACGCTAAAATCGTATAATTACATATAATAAAAGCGGATAGTTGATCACAACTATCCGCTTTTATTTTTTATTCACAAGCTTAATTTGCCTTTATACAACTAAATATCACATTATAACTTTATAGCATTTCAACGAAATAAAAATATATAGCCATACACATTTATAAATACTCTACTTAATAACTATTTACTGGTCTTTAATTTAGCCTGAACAATTTGTTCTACCATAAGTGCTGTTCCCATGGTCAATGCTATAGGGAACAACATCTCTACAGAAAACCTAGATAACTCAAGCATAAATACACAAGATGTCATCGGCATCTTTTGAGCAAGGCCAAGGAATGCTACGGCACCGATAAATGCTGCCATACCTAATGATATAGGGGCAACAGCAATAGACCAAATGGTACCAAATACTATAGCTAGCGTACTTCCCAACATCATAGATGGAGTAATACGGCCACCATAAGCTCCAGCTGCTAATGCAAGTAATACTGCTACCCACTTAGAACCAAATAATCCTAATGCATAGGTCCAGGTAATATCATTAGCAAATGTTAATTCGTTCCCTGCCTTACCATTCCCTAGAATTTCAGGGAAATACATAGCTAACGCACCAATAATTGTAAACGCAACGATAGATATTGGGATCATAATAGGACTGCTACGATGAATAGAAGGTAACTTACCTTGAGTAATATTAAATAAAACTACACCTAAAGCAACAATAGCGCCCAAGGCGATAGAGAATTCTACCAAAAGTTGCTAATCCACAGCATATAAGTGCAGCACTCATGGCTCGTATATTCCAAGTAAGGAGCAAGGTTTCTAACGTAAATATTGCCGCCGATAATGGTGAATTATAAACTGCTGCTAAGCCCGCGCCTGCAGCACAAGCAATCAATAATTGGCGATCTTCTTGTTTTATGTCAAAGTGCTTAACTAAAAAAGTTGTAATCCCCGCACTTGCTTCACGAGGGGCTACTTCTCGCCCTAATAAAGTTGCATGTAAAACAGTAGTAATAGGATTCATATCCATCTTACCAGATACAGCCGTTTTAATATCTACAACACCTTTACCATATCGGTGAATAAGTACCCAACCAACACCGCCTATAAGACCGCAAATAATCAATGGTATCAATCGCTCTACGGGAGATACACGAGCTACAGCAGCGCCAAAACTCATATGATCAGCAGAAGAATAATGATATACAAAGTGCTGAATTCCATGTAATAAATGTGTATAAGAGGCCCCTACTAATCCCGCTATAAATCCAACGATAATTATGAGGCCTATTAAACGTTTATCAAATGCCATACTTACTCCATTGCTAATACGACTTCGCCTGTTTCTAATGTTTTCTTAACGTCTATAATACGTTGATTAGATGACCCTCTAAATCGCAATGCTGGATCTTTTAGTTCATCTACAAAGCGACCGTCTACGAGAATATCAATTTCATGTAATAAAGCGCTTCTCAACTTATCTTCTAAGATATCATCTATAGTATAACCTGAATAGGCCCAAATTTTCTTGTCTGGCGCCGCCGCACGGACTGCCCGCACCACCGGCAATAAACCTTGTACATTTTGGAACGGTTCCCCACCTAACAAGGTTAAACCTGAGCATGTTGGACTTTTCACATAGGATACAACTAAATCAGTTTCAGATTGAGTCCACTCCTTACCGGCATTAAAATCCTGGTATTCTTCGTTAAAGCAGTTATAACAACAATGCGTACATCCAGTCACAAAGATAGATGTACGAATTCCTTCTCCATTGGCAATATCATATTGTCTTATTTGCCCATATCTCATAATTACCTCCATAGTAGTGCATATCAACTTTGATCAA
>JAWERH010000145.1:0-2731 GCA_032482215.1 Veillonella sp.
ATTTGAAAACGGAAATTGCATAAGAATATATAGAAAATGGCTCCCTTATAAGGAGCCATTTTTTATATATCGCTTGCTAAAAGTTTTACGTTGTTTCTTAATATCAATATAAAAACTTATATAGAACCAATAGATGCAAAGCCCATAAACAACATATTTACAACACTTAACTGTCATCTGAATCCACTCATAATGTACTTGATTAAGAAGTGCCCCACTAAATGAAAGAATACCACTCATCGGGTTAATTCTTTCAAAAGCTGATACATACAGTTCTGGAGCAATTATATATCCAATATGATTAAACATCGCAAGTATATAATAACACCCACCAATACATAAAATACCTAGCATTGAAAGAACTACCAAATCAAAGCTTTGATTACTAATAAATCTACTATATGAAATTATACATACCGAAAACTTAGAGGAAGACTTTATATATCCTTTTTCACCTAACCAATGGGTTAATCCCTCTAACATATATGCTATTAATAAAATTCCAAAAAAGTATATGGGAAAATTCCATATAAAAGGTATAAGCCAATAAAAAGCAAACTCTACTTTCTGTAATATAACCTGTATTATTTGAGGTAAGATCGGGTTAAATTCTATAATATTAATATTATAAGCTTCATATAAATAGTCAGAAAATAGACAAATTATAAATAGAGTTGCCAAAAGCTTTATAACCAAATCAAATCTTTTACCAACTAAGCAAATTACATTTTTAATATTCGCAATCATAACTACCTCCAAAATTATATTAATTTCAAATATATAATATCAGTAGATATGTGTAAATTATTACCCATATAATATATTGCCAAAATAGATTGTTTTAATAAAATATCTAAATTTAAAAGGTGACGCCTCAAATGAGAAGTCACCTTTTATAAACTCGCTTACATAGGTATATAGTTTTATGTATTATGATTCGATTATTTAACTAAAAAATGTACTTAATAATCTGTGTTTTTTACGAGTTTATTTACTAAATTTTCTTACTAATTTAGTTGATATTTGCTATTTATTGTTCCGCATATGGAATTGCTAGTGGATGGTTATCGTAGGTGCCTCTATGTTGGTCGTAGATGGATTCTGCACCTGGTAATGGTGGCAAGCCCAAGGAATCAGTACGTGTGAAGGCTTCAAATAGGCCTGGTGTAAGGTGCATATTAGGAACGTGTTCCGGTGTTACTTCGTGAACGATGGTATCACCTTTACCGTCCATAATTTTTTGACCAAATTCAGGATCTACCAAAGTACCGCGGCCTACAGCGATAATATCTGTGTAGTTTTCTACCGCATCACGAGCTGCTTCTTCGCTGAAGATATTCCCTACAATAATAAGCTTTGTTTCGTTATCGAGAGCTGCTTTGAATAAAGAGCCAAAGGATTGATCAGCACCTTCTGGTTTGGAGTCATAGCCTCCCCATAAGGATAAGTGGATGTAATCTAACTCTTCTTTTACAATAGCCTCTACGAGTTGAAGAGATTCTTTGTAAGTATAACCAATATCTGTACCGTGGATTTCTTCTGGGCTCAAACGATAGCCAATAATGAAGTTTTGTACGCCCGCTTCTTCTACTACACGTTTTACTTCACGCACAACGGCTAATGGGAAACGCATACGATTTTCTAAAGAGCCGCCCCATTTATCTGTACGGTGGTTCGTTAATACAGAGAAGAATTGTTGCAACAAATAGTGGTTTGCACCGTGGATTTCTACGCCATCAAAGCCCGCTTCAATAGCTCGTTTTGTAGCGCTACCAAAATCGGCAATGATCTCTTCAATTTCACTTTCAGTAAGAGCACGAACAGGGAACTTACGTTGTAAATCGCTAGGCGCTACTACGTCTTGATGATTGATAAAACGACCAATAGCCATACGACCACCGTGATGGATTTGCATAACCGCTTTATTACCATCTTTCTTTAAAGTTTGTGCAATTTTCTTTGCTCCCTCTAAATGAACATCAGAGTAAATGCCCATTTGAGATGGATAGCCAGGCATGTACGCTGGGCCACCACTTTCACTAACATAATGGAACTCAGTAATCAATAGGCCTGCGGCCTTAGAACGATGATTGTAATAACGGATTGTATCATTACTTGCATAGCCACCCTCTAATGCAGATTGACTTTGCATCGGAGCCAAGGCAATGCGGTTAGGAATCGTTAAGCCACGACGGAATGTAATTGTATCTGTTAAGTTATGTTGTGCCATTATAACCTCTTTCTCCTATTACTATAAGAATATTATATGATGTACATCTGGCTGATGACTGAATTATATCGTAATTTCGCGATATGTCAATTTATCGTTATATCATATGTTTTATAATTAAAAGCCCCTGTCTAATGATATGTACCACCTTTACTGGTTCTCCAGTAAAAATAGCATATCCAAACAGGGGCTTTTCTTTATAAACTCGCTTCCACAAGTGATTTTGTATATGGGTGTACCGCTTCTTTAAGTCGTTTTGATTCGATGGTTTCTACGATTTGCCCATCTTTCATAACGATGATTCGGTCTGTTACGGCTTGTAAGAGTCCGATGTCATGGCTGACGAATACGTAGCCGAAGGGTTGTTCCGAATGGAGTTTTTGTAATAAATCTAGTACCAGCTTTTGATTCACCGCATCAAGGGCTGATGTAGGTTCGTCAAAGAGTACTAGCTTGGGGTTCATCAACATGATCCGTGCCAATACAACACGTTGTAGCTGA
>JAWERH010000146.1:0-6339 GCA_032482215.1 Veillonella sp.
ACCCTTACGGCTAGGCGCAAGTAAAATAGGGTATTCATAAGCCGTTAATTCGCCTAAACGTTGCATAACTTCAATATTTTGTTCTTCTGTTTTACCAAAAAATCCGATACCTGGATCAAGCCAAATTTGTTGTGGTGTTACACCAACCTTTAAGGCTTTATCTACAGCAGAGAAGAAGTATGCCTTCATATCTTCAATGATGTCACCATAGTTTGTATCATTACTATTGTGCATGATGATTACAGGTACCTTGTATTTTGCGGCTATTGCTGCCATATCAGGATCATAGTGTAAGCCCCAAATATCATTTAAAATATGAGCGCCCTTTGAAAGTGCATAATCAGCAGTTTTAGCATGATAGGTATCGATAGATACAGGTACTGTAGATGCATGTAGTACAGGGTCTATCAATTGGGCTAAGCGTTCAATTTCTTCATCTGCTGTCAATGGTGTGCAACCAGGGCGCGTAGATTCTACGCCTAAATCAATGATATCAGCACCATCTTCAATCATTTGCTGAATTTACCACCATCAGAGAAAGAGTCAGGCGTACCATTTAGTATCCCCATAATAAGGGTACGATCGCACAAAGATAAACTTTTGCCATCATTCCATGTGTAATTTCTACGTTTAAACATTTGCCTGTCCTCCACCTAACATTGCCAACGCTTCATCTCGTAATGTGCCAGTCTCTGCTAGTACACCACGGCTTTCTAATGTAATAACCTTTGAATCTTGCTGCATGGTCCCTTTGATAAGCATACACAACTGAGTCGATGTAATGCGTACGAATACACCATGAGCAGATAAATCATTCATAATTGCATCTGCTAATTCTGATGCTAACCGCTCTTGTAGTTGCGGCCTCCGGCTAAGAATATTAACAATATCTTGAAACTTGCTAAGCCCTGCCACACACCCATCCTTAGGTTGGTACACAATATCCACGGTTCCAAAGAATGGCAACAAGTGGTGCTCACACATAGAGTAAAAAGGAATTCCTGTAACCGCTACAAGACCCTTATAATCAGTACTAAATGTTTCACCCCAGGCTGACTTTGTATCTAATCCTACGCCACTGAATAATTCACTATATAATTCTGTTACACGACTTGGTGTTTTCTCTAGCTCTGGCGCCTCAGTATCAACAGATAAAGCCGCTAAAAATTGCTTTATCCCGTCCTTTGCACGTTGATTCATCGGTCCTCCTAAACGATTTTCGTCGTCCAATCCTCAATATTCCAAATATCCGTAACCCAATCTTTATAAAATTCAGGTTCATGACTTACTAAAACGATAGTTCCTTTGAACTCACGCAAAGCACGACTCAGTTCTTCTTTTGCATAAATGTCCAAGTGATTCGTTGGTTCGTCTAATACGAGTACATTGTACTTATTTTGCATCAGTTTACATAAGCGAACCTTTGCATTCTCACCACCAGATAACACGCGCATTTGCGATGTAATATGCTCGTTAGTAAGGCCACAACGAGCAAGCGCTGCACGGATATTCATTCCAAATATAATCTAAGGCAGTTTCAGAATTGGATGGTGTATCTTCTTGAGCAAAATACCCAATTTGTAAGAAATCACCTTTTACCAACTCACCACTCACCGGTTTTAATAACCCTAAAATTGTTTTCAATAATGTCGTTTTACCTAGACCATTAACGCCACGAATAGCGATTTTTTTATTTCTTTCAATTTGAAAGTCTACTGGTCGAGTCAACGGTTCATCATAGCCTAATTCCAAACCAAAGGCCTCTACAATAAAACGACTTGGCGTACGGCCTTCTTTAAAACCAAAACTTGGTTAGCTCGAGAATTTGCCATACCACGCGTTGCTACACGAGCCTTATTGCGTTGGATAAAGTCTTCCATGCGCTCAATTTCTTGTTGTTGACGCTCATAAGCCTTAGCTGCTTGCGCTTTTTTCACTTCATAAGCCGCTTGGAACTGATGATAGTCGCCAGTATAACGCGTTAAAACTGCTTGCTCGATATGATAAATAACATTAACTACAGAATTTAAGAACTCCATATCATGAGAAATCAGGATAAAAGCATTTTCGTAGTTTTGTAAATAGTTTTGCAACCATTGAATATGCTCTACATCAAGATAATTTGTCGGTTCGTCCAAGAGCAAAATCGTCGGTTTTTCTAGTAAAAGTTTTGTAAGTAAAACCTTTGTACGCTGGCCACCGCTGAGCTCTGTAACATCTCGGTCAAGTCCAATATCCATAAGGCCCAAACCTGCAGCTGTACGCTCAATAACCGCATCAATTTCATAGAAGCCACGCTGCTCTAGAATTTCTTGCCACTCCCCTACTTGCTCGAGAAGCTTATTCATTTCATCTTCAGACACATCACCCATGCGATTGTACGCATCGTTAATGTTTTGCTCCATTACAAACAAATCATCAAAGGCGCGTTGCAATACGTCGCGAATGGTCATGCCCTTTTCGAGGACCGCATGTTGATCCAAATAACCTACAGTTACTTGATTGGACCATTCAATTTTACCTTCATCAGGAGGTATTTTGCCTGTAATGATATTTAGGAATGTAGACTTGCCTTCACCATTAGCACCAATTAACCCTACATGTTCACCTTTCAACAAGCGGAATGATGCATCATCTAAAATTTGTCGCGCTCCAAAACCATGGGTTACATTTGAAACGGTTAAAACACTCATATCTATCTCCACCGGAATAAAAGCCGTCTTGTTGAAGACGGCTTGTTTCATACTTACTTAAATATTATATCTATTGTACCTTTTTGACCTCTATATGTCAAAAATTGAACATCACTTACCCAATGCATAACGCAAGGCTACCACAGCCATAATCTTAGCGCCCTTAATCGCTTGCTCCAATCCATAGTCGGAACCTGCTGCACAAGTGAACTCTGGTGTATGAGCCTCTAAACCTAACCCAATCTGTAAAGTAGGCTGTGCTGTTGGTACTTCATAAGATACATTTCCTACATCTGTACTACCATCAGCCTCATCATCAGGCAATATACGAGGCGTTTCACCAAATTCAGTCATCACATCGTTAAAGAGAGCTAATAGTTGTTTATCTTGACGCATATCCTTAAAGAGAGGCTCATAATGATGCATCTCAACACGGGCGCCATAAGATGCTGCAATTTCTTGAGCAGCCTCTTTGATAGCCGGCAAAATAATACCTTCTAAATCGTCCACCGTACTACCGCGAACAGTCATGCGAATCGTAGCCTTAGAAGTTACTACATTTGGTGCTGTACCAGCTTCGGTAAAAATGGTCCCTACAATAGCCCCTTTAGGAAATGTTTTCTTTAACTCTTTTATTTTTTGATATAAATCTACAGCACAATCTAGCGCATTAATACCAGAGTCAGTTAATGATGCTATATGACAAGACCGTCCATGGAAGGTAATCTCTAGTGGATGCGTCGCTAATGATGTGCCCCCTACCTCATTTTCACCGCCTGGATGAATGATTAGTGCCGCCTCATAGCCCTTAAATAAACCAGCCTCAGCCATGTATACTTTACCACCAATAGTTTCCTCCGCAGGACAACCAAAGAAGGTCGTTCCCCACGTTTCCGGTACACTTTGACTGAAGGCAATAGCCGCCCCTAAACTCATCATAGCAATGAGATTATGTCCGCAACCATGGCCGAGTTCTGGTAGTGCATCATATTCACCTAAAAAGGCTATTTTATGCTGTGCAGTACCGTTATAGTCACCCCGTAACGCCGTTTGTAACTCTGGAAGATCAGTTAGCCCCACTTGAGATGTAAAATTATGATTTTCTAAGAATTGGTATATCGCGCAATTCCTCTGTCATACTATCTATGATCGCACAGGCACGAGACTCTCGTTCTTGTAATGTCATAACTTCCCTTTTTAATTTTTAATTTATACTGTTTATTATTTATTCTATCTAAGAAGAGTCCGTCTATTTCGAATAGGGATGAATAATGATAGTGTTTGAAATGTATCTAAAGTTAATCGTTGCACCTAATGGTAGTGTTTGATGCGGCGTTCCATGACCTGTTGGTACATAGCATACAAAAGGTTCTGGTAATTTAGGATCTCGATTATCTTCCATATATCGTAGTGCTTCATAGCCTAAATCATAATCCCGTTCATCTTCGTCACCTTCGCAATCTGTAAATGTACCGATGACCAGTCCTTTTATGCGACTCAACAAACCACTGAGGCGAAATTGTTGTAACATGCGATCTAGCTTATACGGTGCTTCCCCTACATCTTCAATGAATAGTAAGGTATCCTCCCAAGATTTCTCCTCTAAAAAATAAGGTGTTCCGCACAACATTGATAGCATCGTCATATTGCCGCCCTGTAAAATCCCTTCCCCTAGCTCAGTACCAATGGCACCACGCGGCGGTTCAGGTAATGGTTCTATAACTTGTAATTTACCTTCTACAGCTACAAATAAAGCATCTATATCTGCCTTACGTTCTTCTTTAAAGTCGACGCCCATCGGCCCGTGATAGGTAATAAGTCGGCTATATCGATTAATAGCCATATGAAGAGCTGTACAATCACTATACCCTATAAAAGCCTTACGATATTTACGTATGGCCTTATAATCTAATAAATCTAGATAACGCATCGTTCCGTAACCACCGCGCAAAGCTAGCACCGCATCACAAGGTGCGGTGGTCATCATATATTGAAACTCTTGGGCTTGCTCCTCTGGTGTACCACCATAGAGTCCTTTACGATGTGCACTTTCACCAAAGAGCACATTATAGCCCCTTGCGTTACAAATGTCTTCTATTCTATGTAAATCTTCATCGCTTGCACTAGCAGGAGCCATAATACCTATGGTCATCCCAGGCGCTAAGCGCTTTGGTTCAATCCAGTTCATATATCCTCGTAAAATATAACAAAAGACGTACACAATGTGTACGTCTTAAGTGTATCTTATTTGTATGCTTTTTTAAAGTCAACAAGGCCCAATGTAGTCCAGAAATAATTTTGAATACTTCCGTTTGTTACATATGGTTGTGTTGTAAAGTATAATGGCATTACTAGAGCTTCATCAAAAATCATCTTTTCTGCTTGATGCATCAATGCATCGCGTTCAGCCCCATTTGGTGTCGTACGAATACGAGCGATTAACTCGTTATAGTCTTCACTATGGTACTGACTATCGTTGTCTTCAGCAGAGAACACCTCTAAGAAGTTTTGTGGATCACTGTAATCCGCAACCCAAGAAGCACGAGCTACTTGGTATTTACCAGCTTCGCGATCAGCTAAGAATACCTTTGTCTCTTGATTTTGTAATCGCACATCTGCACCAAATGCATTTACCCATGCATCCTGTACAGCTTCAGCAATCGCTTTATGTAATTCGCTTGTGTTATACAAAATCGTAATTGGAGGCAATGGATGATTCTTATCATAGCCAGCTTGTTTCAAGATTTCTTTCGCTTGCTCTACATCTTCGTAAACGAGATAGCTACCAGCTTCACGGAAGTCTTCACGACCGTTGCTTTCAAGCATACCGTATGGAACAAATGCATAAGCAGCCTCTTTACCTCCACGAACAATATTGTTAACGATATTAGCACGGTTGATAACCATGGAGAATGCTTTACGTACTTCAGGGTCTGTGAAAGGTTCTGCTTTCACATTAAATACGTAATAATAGTTACCAAGCATAGGTCCAATATGTAATAGACCAGCCTCTTCTAAGCGTTTTTGATCCGCTACAGGAGGCTCAACAGTCATATCTGCTTCGCCACCTTCAACCAATGTAAGGCGTGTGCTTTGGGATTCACTGATAGGCCAATTCATCTTCTCTGTTTTCACAGAATCCGCATCCCAGTAATCTGGATTCTTAATGAAATCCATTTCCCCATTATGTTTCCAAGATAATAAGCGGTATGGACCATTAGACACGAATGTATCTGCATTAGCAGCCCAGTTTTCATGAGCTTCTACAGCCTTTTGACTTACTGGATAGTAACTATGAGATGCTAATAATTTTAAGAAATAAGCTGTTGGATTTTCTAAGGTAACCACCAATGTATCATCATCGATGGCCTTAACACCAACGTCTTCAGCTTTGGCATCACCATTATTAAAGGCTTCGCCATTTTTTAATACATATAACATATATGCATTGTCCGCATGGACTTCAGGGTCTAATACGCGTTTCCAAGCGTATTCAAAATCATGAGCCGTCAAAGGCTCTCCATTGGACCATTTTAAATCTGGTCGCAAATGGAAGGTATACTCGCGACCATCATCAGAAATATCCCAGCTTTTAGCAAGTGCTGCCTCTGGTTCACTTTCATCATTTAAACGAACTAAACCGTCA
>JAWERH010000147.1:0-3965 GCA_032482215.1 Veillonella sp.
AATGTGCACAAGCTTTGAGCAACTCTACAGCATGTATAGATGCACGGTCATGCTTAGTCGTCGAAGTTGTGTCTTGCCCCTTCATATGATTAATTGTATATACTAAATTAGCTAGAAAAGCACCATGAAAGCTATCCCCAGCCCCCGTTGTATCTACTACGGTAGATTGAGTAAATGGTTCACATCGATAAAATGTTCCATCAGGCCAAACAAAATAACTACCATTTGCACCATCCGTAACACCTGCAATACATGCACCTCGTTCATGAATGATACGACAAGCCTCTTTTAGATTAGTTGTGCCCGTATATTTTTCAGCATAATCACGAGCTACGATAACGATGTGACTGGCTTCAGTAATAGGCTTCATGTCTTCATCGTAACGCTGAGCACCACCATCTAAAGAAATGATAGTGCCTACCTCTTTTGCAACGGCCATAGCAAGATCCTATCAGCTGCTTATGGGTATCTAAAAACTCAGGCTCAGTTGCAGTAGACCGTTCAAAAAATACAGCACGCTCACCAGTACTCTGTTTTACGAGGATTGTTGCCACACCGCTCTTCGCACCGCGTTCAACTTGAATTGCCTCTGTATTAACATTGTATTTTTCAAAGTCATCTAATATATGACGACCTACCATGTCATCACCAATGCTATCAATCATAGCGGTACGGGCACCATATTTTCCTGCTACCGCTAGTGCTGTAGCCACTGGCCCACCACCATCTGTAGTAGACGATACGACTTGTTGTACCTCACGACCTGTAGGATAATGATCGACGACGATAAATCGATCTAATGTACTGGCACCTATGCCAACAATATCTATATGTTTTTGAGGAAATGTACTCATACTAATCTCCTAACTCCGAAAACATAACTATTCATACAACAATTATACTCTGGTTGTTCTTTGAATATAGTGTATCTATTCTATATGGTATCAAGCACTATATACTTTTAAGTTCTATACATTTTAAAGTTTTATTCTTTCTTATAGTGTTATTACTTCTTATAGTTACAGAATACCTTTCACCTTATAAAAAGTAAACCCCAGACCATGGTCTGGGGCTACTTTGTAGTACAAAGTGTACTGTATGTCACGTAGTTTGTCTTATTTAGTATATGTTGTATGTGAGAAAGGTTGTTAGATATAAGGTGTAATATAACAGGTTAAGACATCATACGTTCCATCATATATTCAATTTCATCAGCACTCAAATTGTACATAGCCTGTACCATTCGCTCTGCTGACTCACCAGATGCACCACTTTTCGCAATTTCTGCTTTTGCCTTAGCTATAAGGGCTTCCTTGCGTTGTGCTTCGGAATCTTCATCTGTTGGTACGGAAATATTAGCTTTACCTTGACCAATACCACGTACCTCTTGGTTAGGATTATCTTTAGACGTTGTTTTCGTATCTTGGGCGGCCACCGCTTCCATAGCGAAGGAGTTTTTACCAGTCATGATATACTCCACAGCCTCCAAGGTACTTTGTGTAAGATTTACAGTCCAGAATTCACCAGCTGCAGTCAATTTATAAAGTAAACCATTGTAAGCTACAAGACCACGTTCTTCCCATAATTTATAGAGCCAGTTTAATTCTTCTAGTCTTGGATCTAGTGTTACTAAACTCATAATATTGAGGAACCCTTGTTCAAGTTGGCTTACCACTTGATTTACGACGGGTTGTAACTCACTTTGTTTCATAAGAGCCATGAATGGTTTTTCACCGCGACTAACCATATCTTCGTATGGCTTTAATGCACGATGTAACATCATGCCGTACCCATCAACGTTACCACCGGCACCGCTACCAAATGGGAACATAGGCACGCCCGCTTTAGCCAAGATATTATACAAGCTACGTTCACGATTATTAGCACTCCAGTGAGCAGCGCTTAATCGGCGATAGGAGCGCTCATCAAGGTACTTGCGACCAAATTCGAACATATCCCCTTGCATTGCTGTTGTCGCAGCAGCTGGCACCTTACCGTTTGCAATATCTTTATTAAGATCACTGCCATCAAATACGTTTAATTGATATAGGTCAGCACCATCTACGCCAGAGCTTACTAAATCAGCTAGATCTTGTTCCCAAACCTCCATAGTTTGACCAGGCAAACCATAGATTAAGTCGATAACAACAGAGCATTGACCATAGGCTTTCAACGCAGCCAACCGTTCTAATACGGTTTCTTTCGTATCTAGACGGCCTACCATTTGACGAACTTCTGTGTTGAAAGATTGTACACCAATAGACATGCGGTTTACGCCGTTTGCCATCCAAACATCGAGATTTTCAGGAATCAAATCGTGAATACGGCCTTCTAAGGTAAGCTCGTAATCGTTAGCTAGTGGCAAATATTCTTTAATTGCTTTTAGCAATCGTTCAGAGTTTGCTGGAGATAGCGATGTTGGTGTGCCTCCGCCGATAAATACGGCGTGGATTAATCCATCTTTTAATCTTGGACGCTCACTAGCTAGTTTTAACTCGCTAACAAGACCATCAATATATTGGTCCTCTATACTTTGACTTGTACCATTTTGGAAGAAGCCACAATATGTGCATTTTGTCTTACAAAATGGAATGTGAATATAGGCGCATTGCATTTCACCCTTTTTCGGTGTGCCATTCATTAAGGTATCCCAAACGGCTTGTGTTTCCTTTGGAGAAACTAAGGTACCATTTAGCCCTGCATGAACAACCCGTTTATGCGGGAATGCACCACTCATCGGATTATCGCATTCTAAACCTAATTGTAGATTGCGTTGTTTCTCCGGAATGGATTCAAAGAAACTTGCTAAACTCATACTCCAATCCCCTTTCAGTTTAGGCTTGCAACTTTGCAAGTACAGATTTTGTAAATTCTTTTGCATTTGCAAAGTCTTGTTCGTCTGGATGTGTTTCAGCCGCTTTATGTAAGGCATCGCGTTCAGGGCTTTGACCATGAGCAGATCCAGGTGGGAACATTTTATACATCATAATTCAGATGCTTTTTCAATACTTTCACGAGCATGATCAGAATCTGCATACATACCTAATGTAGCAAAAAATACGATGTTAGGATTTGTTAAGGTTTCAATCAATTTTGCAGCCTCTTTATTTGCTGTACCGCGGTCTACCCAGAAGCCTACGAAAACAGTGTCATAATCAGCTAAATTCTCTGGCGCTTCCTTTACAGGAACGCAAGGTGTACCTTCAGGCATTACAGAAGCCATTGCTTCCGCTACGCTTTTTGTATTTCCCGTGAGGGATGAATATAAAATAATGGATTTCATAATTATCTCCTTTAATTCATAGATAGGTCTATCACATAGATACTTCTATTCGTCCTCATCATCAGATGATTCGTGACCTCTAAACTCAACTGGTACCTTGATATCAATATCTTCGCCTGTTGGATTTTTATATGGTGTTGCGGCCACTACGGCAGACATTGCCGCATCATTGAATATTTCATTTGTAGAAAATACGATACTTTGTCCAATAAGACTACCATTTGTATCAAGTGTTACTTGTACAGTCACATCGCCTTGTAATTTTCTTTTTAAAGCCATGGAAGGCATTTGTGCTCCCTGACCTTGGCCATCGCCATTACCAGTGCCAACACCTGTACCGTTACCACCGCCAGAGCCGCCACCATGTCCGGGGCCGGAACCCCCTGCGGAATTATCGCCAGAGGTATTACCTTTATGTTCGCCACCTTTTTTGGCTACATCTACTGCATCAGGAATATCTGTTGTAGGAGATGGATCTATATTCGCTACAACAGCCTTTGTTCTTGCCGCCACTTCATCTGCTGACAATGGTTTAGGGAATAGGTCAGATCTATTACCTCCTCCACCGCCGGCATGACCACTACCGCCATCATCGAGCACACTTTGTGTGAGGTCGATTTCATAAGTTTCCATGTCTTGAATTGCTGGAACCACTACGAAAAAGATTACGGCAATAAATAGA
>JAWERH010000148.1:0-3821 GCA_032482215.1 Veillonella sp.
CTGCTTTGGCTTAACATTTAATTCACTGCCAATAATGGCAAACATTCTTTCACTCATTTAGATGCCTTTCTGCGATAGGTTACAAAACGATGAGGATATGTATTCTTCTCATCCACCACGCCGTCTACAACGGATTCAATGGTGAAAGCCTCCTCTGAGAACTCTGGGAAAAATGAATCCCCTTCAAATTCGTGGTCTACTTCTGTAATGTACATCGTATCCACGTAAGGCAAGAAAGCCTCGTATACTTGAGCACCGCCGATAACATAGGCCGCATCAAGAACACGCGCTGCTTCTGAAGCCGCCTCAGGACTATGGAAAATCTTAACTCCTTCTGGCGCATCAAAGCCCTTATCACGGGTAATCACCCAGTGCTCACGATTTGGCAACAAGAACGGCAAACTTTCAAAGGTCTTACGGCCCATAATGATGACATGACCTGTCGTTTTCTCTTTAAAGAATTTCAAATCATTCGGCAAGTGCCAAATCAAGGTATTATCTTTACCGATCACACGATTATGTGCTACGGCTACGATTAATGCTAACATACTGGCCTCTTTCGGTTAATGCTATATGGCAACAGTCATAAATTATGCTATTTAGCAATGTCTACGAACACAATACTATATAGCAACAGCCATACATATTATGCTATTTAACAATTGTCATGAATATAATGCTATACAGCAACAGTCATGGACAATTTACCTAGATGTTCATACCCGTCTAATGTAACGTCCTCTGGTGTGAAGTCATAGAAGTCTTTTACCTCAGGATTCACAATAATTTTTGGAGCTGGCAATGCTTGATCGCGACGTGCTAATTGCTCGCGCAATGCTTCTACATGGTTTTCATAGACATGAGCATTTGGGCAATCATGCATTGTAATGCTGCATATTGAGCTGTATTAAATGGAACGCCAAGGCCCATATCGCCACTACGTTGGATGAGCATGCAGTTTAAGTGTCCATCAGCTACGTCCCATAATGTTTCATACGCACATGGTTGCAATGCCATATCATCTAAATCTTCAATATTCCACAATGTAACAATCATACGGCGGCTATCCGGATCTTCCTTGATAGTCTTGATGAGCTTATCAAGTTGTTTGTACTTTGCAATTTGGTAACCATAAGCCTTACCAATAGTACCATCTTCACGCATCCACTCATCCCATACGCGCACGTTCATTTCTTGTAATTTACGTACATCGTTAGATTGCATTTGCCAAATCCATAACAATTCTTTTACCGCCGTTTTGAAAGCTACAAATTTTGTAGTCAAAATTGGCACCGGTACGATTTTGACCATACGTGCCGTGTTCTAAAATATTTTCAATAATACCGAGGTATTGTGTATCTGCTAGACTCATATGTCCCCCTAAATCTTATATATAATACGTAGAATAATACTAACCTTATATCTTACAATATATAGTACTATCATACTAAAAAATACATCGTACTACCATATATACAGTAAAATTTATTATCTCTTATATTCTGCAATGGCCTGTAAAAAGCTGAGGCCATATTTTTTCAATTTTGCTTCCCCTACACCTTTTACATTTCCAAACTCACCTAATGTAGTTGGTCGTAAATTGGCTAGGTCAATAAGTACTGTATCGGGGAAGATAAGATATGGTCGAAGCCCTGCCTCTTCAGCTAAGCGCTTACGATGTTGTCGTAAATGTTCAAATAAACCACCCGCCCCGGAACTAGCTTTTCCTCGTGATGTAGTAGACGTAGACCGACTAGTTCGAGATGGTACTGATACATGTTGTCTGATTTCCTCTACCTCTTTATGCCCAGCAAGGACCTCCTCAGCACCAGCCGTCAAGGATAGCACAGGATACTTACCTGAAGAACTACGCAAGTACCCAGAAGCTACAAACTGTTGGATGAGCCCTTTAATAGATTTCTCGTCTACATTACTTAGCAAACCAAAGACAGGCAGTGCATCGTGGCCTGCCCGCATAATGCGGTCAGTTCGATCACCACGTACTATAGAGGTAATCATAGAGGCACCATAGCGCTCATCGGTCCCCATAATAGCACGGAAGATAGCCTTCGCCTCTTTTGTTACATTTACCTTATCACCGGAGCCTTTACAAGAACTACAATTATCACAAGTAGTCCAAACGGTGCTTTCACCAAAATAGTTAAGCATATATTTACGTAAGCAATTACTGCAGAAACAGTAGTCAATCATAGACTGTAATTTACGAAGCTCTACCTCTTGTCGCTCAGGCGTCTCGATGGACTGTTCAATCAAATACTTATGAACCTGTACATCCTGCCCACTGTAGAGCAAGATACATTCCGCAGGAGCCCCATCGCGACCTGCACGCCCCGCTTCTTGATAGTAAGACTCCATGTTGCGCGGCATTTGGTAATGCAACACATAGCGCACATTACTCTTGTCGATGCCCATACCAAAGGCATTGGTAGCCACCATGACCTGCAGTTTATCATCTGCATAAGCGTTTTGCATCTCACGGCGCACCTCGTCGCTGAGACCTCCATGATAATGACCTACCTTAATGCCTGCACGGGTTAGATTTTCATACACCCGATCTACATCCTTGCGCGTTGCACAGTAGATAATACCATTTTCGTTAGCGTGTTGACGCACATAATGGACTACGTAATCCATGCGCTTTGGTGTACGGATGACAGAGAAGGATAAATTAGGTCTGTCAAAGCCCGTTACGTACACATTCGCATTATCGAGACCTAGTAGTTTCTTGATATCATTTTCTACATATTTCGTCGCCGTTGCTGTGAAAGCACCTACGATAGGTCTCTTCGGCAAAGAGTTAAGCCACTCACCAATGAGACGATAGGACGGTCTAAAGTCATGGCCCCACTCAGAAATACAGTGAGCCTCATCAACGATGACTTGGGCTATAGGCAATGCTCGCAATACATTACAGAAGAAATTAGACCCTAATCGTTCTGGCGCAATATATAAGAGCTTAATCTTACCACTACGCACTTCGTACATAGTCTTATTAAACTCCGCTTGGGTAAGCGTACTATTGATGAGCGCCGCCGGAATATTCTGTACTAATAGACCATCCACTTGATCTTTCATAAGAGAGATTAGTGGGGAAAACACGATAGTGAGGCCTGCCTTGCATAGTGCAGGAATTTGGAAGCAGATGGACTTACCTGCTCCTGTTGGCATGATACCAATTACATCTTCATTGCGTAATAAGGAAGCAATAGGAGCCTCCTGAGCCGGTCTAAAGGAGGTATACCCAAAGTATGTTTCCAACATCCGTAATGCCTGTTGTTTCATCATAGCTTGTTGCTTCATCTCGACCGACTGTGATGCAATAGCTTGTTTTGAAGCTGGCTGTTGTTCCATAGGTACCTCCTTTCACGTTCCAGAAATATACATACAAGACCATAATTACGACTATCAATGACGAAATTTCGTATACAAAACACGAAATATCGTTTTTCCATTCTTATATTTTAACATATTTCATATGCCGTTGGGTTTATTAGTATATACGATTTCTCAGTCCAACGTCTAATGCATATGTAGAAAGCCAAGCTTCAAAATTTGTATAGAAACTACGTAATATCACGAAATTTTTACACTCTAAAGCGCTAATATATGGTACAATAGGAATTATTTATAATACTATAGAATAGAACTACAACCTAAGGAGGTCTTATATAGGCATGACACAAGACAACTTAATGATTATGATCGCCTTTGCCTTATACCTAGGACTCATGATGTATATCGGGGTCTACTATTACAGGAAATCTAACAGCATTGGTGATTACATCCTCGGTGGCCGACAA
>JAWERH010000149.1:0-3952 GCA_032482215.1 Veillonella sp.
CCTTTTCTTTATGAAGTCGAATGATTTCTTCAAAGATTTCTTCACGACCAAATGGGTCAAGGCCTGCAGATGGCTCATCAAGAACTAGGAAATCTGGATCCATAGCCACTACACCAGCGATGGCAACACGGCGCATTTGTCCACCAGATAGGTGAAATGGAGAGCGCTCCGCGTAGGTGTCGTAATCAAGACCTACAAATTTCATTGCCTCCCGTACCCGTTCATCTACTTCATCAGCACTGAGGCCTAAGTTTTTAGGGCCAAAGGCAATATCTTCGGCAATAGTTTCTTCAAATAACTGATGTTCTGGATATTGAAAAACCATGCCTACCTTATGGCGCATCTTTTTAGCTTCCTCTGTAGAAGCACTAATATCTACGCCATTAACAGTAACCGTTCCTGTTGTAGGGTGTAATAAGCCATTTAAATGTTGCACAAAGGTAGATTTACCAGAGCCGGTATGACCAATGATGCCTAAAAACTCACCGTTTTCAACAGTAAGAGATACACCGTGAAGGGCTGTCTTTTCAAATGGAGTACCTACACCATAGGTATAAGTAATATTATCTAATACAATTGCCATTAGTGTGTGCCCTCCCCTCTTGCTGCATTTACATCTTCATTGGTAGGAGAGCTAATAGTTTTAGCACCTACATTATGATTATCTAGTAGTTGGTCAGCTAATTTAGAATGTTTAAGACCTACTGCTAATTCTTCATTATTGATGATACTTTTACCGACCTCATAACCTTTTTCATTTAATTTAAAAGCAATTTCAGATGCCACTGGAACATCAAGGCCAAGGCCTTTTAAGGTATCTACATGACTGAAGATTTCACGAGGAGTGCCATCATGTAATTTCACACCATTTTTCATAACTACCACACGATCAGCTGTGACAGCTTCCTCCATAAAGTGTGTAATGTACACGATAGTGATACCTTCTTCTTTATTTAGTTTATGAACTGTTTCAAGTACTTCACGACGACCTTTAGGATCGAGCATGGCTGTTGGCTCATCAAGGACGATACAATCTGGTTTCATAGCAAGTACGCCGGCAATAGCAATGCGTTGCTTTTGACCACCAGACAACAAATGAGGACCATGTTCTCTATATTCAGTCATATTTACAGCCTCTAACGCTGCATCGACACGTTTTCTAATTTCTGCACTAGGAATACCTAAGTTTTCTGGGCCAAAGGCAACATCCTCTTCTACGACAGCCGCCACAATTTGGTTATCAGGATTTTGGAATACCATACCTACATGTTGGCGTATATCCCAAATATGCGCTTCATCACGCGTATCATAGCCACATACATTGATATAACCTTCACTAGGTTGTAATAACACATTGAAATGCTTAGCTAGTGTACTTTTACCACTACCATTCGTACCGATGATACAAACAAACTCGCCGCGCTTAATAGATAAGTTTACATCATTTAATGCATGTACATCATTGCCATTTTCATCGGTATAGATATGACTCATATGATTGACCTGAATCATAATGTCTTTTTCATTCATGGATAACCTCATATCTTTCTAGTCAATTTCGCTTCTATAAAAGTAGAACCATTTACAAATCAATCATTCCCATATTAAGCCTACTAGCATCAATATAATATGTCCTGTTCATACACTTAGAATGAAATAGTATCTAAGGTATACTGTAAAAGGTTAACAATAGACATTTAATATTTACGATAACTGCTAATATATTACGATATTATACTCATCGATTGTACCATAAAATTGACAATAAAAAAACGGTGCTGCAACATAAGTTACAACACCGTATAGAGTTTGATTAAACTAACTCGATAATAGCCAAAGGTGCAGCGTCACCTTTGCGAAGACCAGTTTTGATTACACGAGTATAACCACCTTGACGGTCTGCATATTTTGGAGCAATTGTATCAAACAATTTTTTTACTACGCTTTCATCCATGAGGTATGCAAGAACTTGGCGACGTGCATGAAGATCACCACGTTTAGCCAAAGTTACCATTTGATCAGCTAAAGAGCGAAGTTCTTTCGCTTTAGCTTCTGTAGTTTCAATACGCTCATATTGGAAGAAAGATGTTAACATGCTACGGAACAACGCTTTACGAGCGGAGCTGTCGCGGCCTAATTTTCTGTACATTCGTCTTCCTCCTTATTCGCCTTTTTGTTTAAGTTGAAAACCACCTGGATGATTATTGAGTTTTTCCTCAATTTCATCGATGGATTTTTTGCCTAAATTGCGAACTTTTCCTAAGTCATCAATGGTTTTGTCTAGCAAATCTGCAATTGTATTAATGCCAGCACGTTTCAAGCAGTTATACGCACGAACAGAGAGTTCCAACTCATCGATGGAAATCTTTGCTGGGCCTTCATCTACAGCTGGTTCTTCATTATCGGAACCTACTGGATCAACAACGATACCGCCTTCACCTGTGTTTACATCTACAACATCTGCAGAGTGCGCTAATTTAGTGAAGTTCCCTAAATAACCAATCATAATGGCAGCAGATTTTGCCACTGCATCAGCAGCAGTAATGGAACCATCAGTCCAAACTTCTAATGTAAGTTTGTCAAAGTCCATTTCATTGCCTACACGAACATCACTCACTTCGTATTTGGCACGAAGAATTGGAGAGAAGATGGAATCGATTGGAATACAACCGATTACATCTGTGCAATCACAAGTTCAGGATTCAATACTTCCACTTCTGGTGGGAATTGCTCAGCTAAGTCAGCTGCTGTCAATACACCATCCTTTTGGAAGTCAAAGTGAACTTCCAATGGTAGTTGCACATCTTCTTCAACTTTGATGCACAATTGCTTTAAGTTAAGGATGATATCCGTAACGTCTTCGCGAATACCAGGAATAGTAGAGAATTCATGAAGAACTCCATCAATTTTGATAGAGGTGATAGCTGCCCCATCCAAGGATGAATTCGGCGATGTCCACCTTCTCGATTTTAAGTTTCTTTTCTTCGCTCATCAGGAACATCCTCCTATACAACACACGTTCATAGTTTAATTATAGCACCGTATCAAATCGGCCGCTATTAATTATACACGACGGCGTTTTGGAGGGCGACAACCATTGTGAGGAATTGGAGTTACGTCTTTAATGGAAGTAACTTCAAGACCTGCAGCTTGTAAAGCACAGGACCTTTTACGAATACTTCAACAGTGCGAAGACCATGTTCCATTGCAGCTTTAGCAGCTTGTTCAGCAGCCATTTGAGCAGCGAATGGAGTGGATTTACGGGAACCACGGAAGCCCAAGCCACCAGCGGAAGCCCAAGACAACGCATTACCGTTTGTATCTGTCAAAGTTACGATAGTGTTATTGAATGTAGAACGAATATGAGCCGCACCGGATTCAATATGTTTCTTTTCTTTTCTTTTAGTTCTAACAACTTTTTTAGCCACGCTTTATCCCTCCTTTATCTTATTTCTTTTTACCAGCAATTGCTTTTCTAGGACCTTTGCGAGTACGTGCATTCGTTTTAGTACGTTGACCACGAAGTGGTAAACCCATACGATGACGTTTGCCTCGATAGGAGTTGATTTCAATGGTCACCTTCAACTTTGTAATCAGCATCTAACAATTCACGGATTTTCGCTACTTCATCTTCAGAAAGATCACGAACACGTGTGTCAGGATTGATGCCAGTTTTAGCAATGATTTCAGATGCTAAAGTTGGACCAATACCATAAATATAAGTTAAACCAATTTCCACTCGTTTATCACGAGGTAAATCTACACCGGCGATACGTGCCATCTAATCATCCACCTCCTATCAGATTATCCTTGTTTTTGTTTATGTTTTGGATTTTCGCAAATAACCATTACACGGCCTTTGCGTTTAATGATTTTACATTTTTCGCATATCTTTTTAACTGATGGTTGAACCTTCATTAGTACCTCCTTTGTGGACCCTATGCTTATTTGA
>JAWERH010000150.1:0-2674 GCA_032482215.1 Veillonella sp.
AGAACAATAAGGGAGTGTGTGTTCTATGACTAAACCAAAAAAAGATAAGTTTTATCTGGTGCAAGAAGATATTTTACCAGAAGCGATAAAAAAGACGATTAAGGTAAAAGAAATTTTGAAACTAGGTGAGGTTAAAACTATTAACGAAGCAGTGGAAAAGATGGATTTGAGTCGTTCTGCATACTATAAGTATAAAGACTATGTATTCCCATTTTTTGAAATTGCTCAAGGTAAAATTGTAAGCATTTATGTTTCAATGTCTAATGAATCAGGTATGTTATCTAGTGTGTTAAAAGCAATTGCAGAACGCAATGGTAGTATATTGACTATCAATCAAGACATTCCTCTACAAGGTATAGCTAATAGCAGCATTTCCTTTGAAACTAAAGACTTACAAGGTTCATTAGAAGATTTATTATTAGATATTCGCTCTATGAAGGGCATTATTAAAGTAGAAATTTTAGGCCAAGCATAGGCTAATTAAGAGAGTAGGACAATTATGACCACTATAAAAATTGCATTATTAGGTTTTGGTACTGTTGCACAAGGTACATTTAATTTATTGCAAGATAATGCTGAGTTAATTAGAAATCGTACAGGTGTTAATGTTGAAATTTCTAAAATCTTTGTACGTAATCCTGATAAATATAGCGATATTACATTGCCTGAAACAGCTCAATATGTAACAGATATTGATGAAGTACTAAAAGATGATTCCATTCAAATGGTTGTGGAATTAATGGGTGGTACAACCTTTGCTAAAGATTGTGTAGAAGGCGCTTTAAAGGCTAAAAAAAATGTAGTAACTGCAAATAAAGATTTGTTAGCAGAATCTGGCCCATATCTATTAGACTTAGCTAGCAAAAACGGCGTAGATTTACGCTTTGAAGCATCTGTATTAGGTGGGATTCCAATTATCCGTACATTATATGAGTCCTTAGCTGGTAACCGTATTACTGAGCTCATCGGTATTATGAATGGTACTACAAACTTTATTTTAACTAAAATGTCTGAAGAAGGTTTAAGCTATCAAGACGTACTAAAGGAAGCGCAAGATCTTGGTTATGCTGAGGCCGATCCTACAGCTGACGTTGAAGGTCTAGATGCGGCACGTAAACTTGCTATCCTTGCATCTATTAGTTTCAATCGTCGCATTTTCTTTGAAGATGTATCCGTAGAAGGTATCACTTGCATTGATACGGAAGATATTAAATTCGGTAAAGAATTTGGTTATAATATCAAGCTATTAGGTATTGCAAAAGAAACTAGTCAAGGTTTATCTCTAAATGTATACCCAGCATTTATTCCTACCACACATCCTTTAGCATCTGTTCGCGGTTCTTATAATGCGATTTATGTAAAAGGTAATGGTATTGATGATGTAATGCTATACGGTCGTGGTGCTGGTAGCTTACCTACAGGTAGCTCTGTAGTATCCGATATTATGGAAGTAGCTAAAAATGTTTCATACAACGAAACAGGTCGATTGAAACCATTCTATTATGACCAAAAGAATATTTACTCCCCTGGTAAGATTCAATCTAGCTATTACTTACGTTTGGAAGTAGATAATAAAACAGGTGTATTAGCTAAAATTTCTGCCAAATTAGCAGAACAAAAGATTTCTGTTTTATCCATCGTTCAAAGAAATATGGATCCAGAAACTGCTGTATTAGCGATTGTAACATCTAAATGTCCTAGATCTTATATTTTAAATCTTATCGATTCCTTTAACAGCTTGCGTTCCGTTAAGTCTGTTAATAGTGTAATTCGTATTATGGAAGATTAAGCTATGAACACTGTTCGCGTACAAGTACCAGCCACTAGTGCTAACTGTGGACCCGGTTTTGATTGCTTAGGTTTGGCACTCAATTTATACAACATTTTTAGCTTTACACCTGATGTAAAAGCTACAGAATACACCTATACTTTTGAAGGTTTTGGCGCAGACATTTTACGTGCTGAAGATCCTAAAAAAAATCTTATTGGCTTTGCAATGGATCAAGTTTTTGCTACTGTGCAAGAACCAATCCAATATGGACATATTATGTCTGAAACTTTAATTCCTCCATCTCGTGGACTCGGTAGTAGTAGTACAGCAATTGTAGGCGGCTTATTATTGGCTAACGCGTTAGTTAATCATCCACTTTCAAAAGAGGAATTGTTAGTCATTGCAAACCGAATGGAAGGTCATCCAGATAATGTGGCACCTGCTATTTTTGGTAATTTATGCTGTGCTACAGGCTTAAAAACAAAAGTATTAAATACAGTTATCTCTGTTCCATCTGAATTGCATTTTGCCGTAGTCGTACCTGAGGTTATGGTTTCTACAGAATACGCTCGTTCTGTATTACCTAATCATGTACCATTTAAAGAGGCTGTACAAAATGTGAGCCATGCATCTTTATTTGTAACTAGTTTGATTACACATCAATTAAGCAATTTATCTATTGCATTAGATGATAATTTGCATGTACCATATCGTAAAACATTAATACCACATTGTGATTCAGCCTTTGAAGCAGCTAAAGTTGCTGGTGCATATGGTGCAACTATTAGTGGATCTGGTTCCACACTAATTGCCTATGTAGATAAAGCCCACGTACAAGCTGTGGCAGATGCTATGGGTGCTGTATTTACATCTAATGGAATTGAAAATAGAACATATTGCTTA
>JAWERH010000151.1:0-3530 GCA_032482215.1 Veillonella sp.
AATTGGGCTCAATGGATCTAACAAATGATATGGACCAGCCTTGCGGTAACGGCTGATAGACATTTGGTAACCTTCATAGGTGAAAGGACGACCTTTCAATTCTTTTAAGATTGTATAACCAGTTTCCATCGTTACAGCAGTTACTACTAAACGGCCACCTACTTTTAAAAGACGTTGCGCCTCATCCATGATGCCTGTCATACCACCAGCACTACCGCCGATAATAACCGCATCAAGCTCAGGCAATTCTTCCATGCCTTCAGGAGCTTTGGACTTGATAACTGTCATATTATTTACATTGAATTTCTTCATGTTTTCATTGATAAGGTCGATGCCTTTATCAAAGCGCTCAATCGCATATACATGTCCTTTAGGCGCGGCCAAGGCTGCTTCAATAGAGATAGAGCCCGTACCAGCACCTACATCAAGGACGATGCTATCTTCCTCGATGCGTGCCTCATTCATAACTGCTTTGCGAATCTCGCATTTCGTCATCGGCACGTCGCCGCGGATAAATTCCTCATCAGGAATTCCGAAAAAATGTCTCATCCTAGTACCACCATTACAGTAGAGTCTACAATTTTTTCATCATCATAGCTCAAACGCTCAAGGGCTGCTGCTCTCGTTTCTTTTGGCCAACCTGCATCTATTAAAATACGCGCAATATGCGCTGGATTATATTCAGGATCCGTCAAGAACCCCATCTTTTTACCTGCTTCATACACGAGTTTCTCTGGTGCCGGTTGGCGACCGTGAAAGCTCATTAAATCCGCATCATGCCACACCTCATTAAGTCGTGCAAAGGCAAAGGTCATAGAACTAATGCCAGGTACGACCTCAATAGGATTAGCAGGGAATTTTTTCTTTAAATATGGCAACAAGCTATAATAGCCTGTATCACCGCTTACCATAACTACAACATCATGGTCGTTGAGCTCACGCTCAATTTGCTCAGCTAGTAAACTAAGCTTACCCGTTACAGGATATGTAATTTGGCCAGGCTCTTGAAAGTCCTCTAAGGACCGTTCACTACCTACCAATACTGTAGCATGTTTAATTAAATTAAGGCCTTTAGGTACCACAAAATCAGGATTACCTGGCCCAATGCCTACGATATACAAGGTATGTGCCATTGTTCAAGCTCTCCTATCTCTTTAGCATGCTTATCCATTGCCAAAATCTCACCTTTTAAGGTGGTAATAATGATACCTACCTCTGCTTCATTAGCAATGTATCGCTCACTACGTAACGATGCACGATTTACCACACGTTGGTATACGCCAGTCAGTCCTTCACGCTCCAATATTGGGAACGTAGACTCTGTAGTTTGGCAACTAAATAGCTCTTCACACACCGCTTGGGATGCCCCTTCTAAAGCGGCATAGGCTACGATGCTTTCCATGCGACCATCACTCATGCGATTGTGGGTATGGAAACTACCACTAGCAAGTTTTATTAGCTTACCAATATGACCGATGATCAAAATACGCTTGAAGCCAATTTGTACTGCCTTTTCAAGCATAAAGCCAATAAAGTTACTGGTCTCTGCCATTTGGTTCTTATGTATACCCAGAACTTGTTCCGCCAGATCCTGACCGATACGGCCCGGCACGAGAACAGCCGTTTCACAACCATTAGCTTTCATAACCTTTAGCTGAGGTACTAACGAGTTCTTGAACCCTTCTTCACTCATAGGCTTAACGATACCCGTAGTACCGATAATGGAAATACCACCTTCGATACCGAGTGTATGGTTTAAGGTTTTCTTGGCTAATACCATACCGTTTGGTACGCTCACCGTTACCGTTACACCTTGGCCATGTACACAATGCTCTTCAAAGACGATTTTCATCATCGTCCTAGGCCCTGGATTGATAGCCGGTTCTCCTGGCGGCATCGCAAGGCCCGGTTTCGTTACCGTCCCAACGCCAAAGCCCGCCCGGAATCGTAGTTCACCAGTATCATCAAGAGTCACCGTCGTTTCCACATCATTGCCATGAGTTACATCAGGATCATCGCCGCCGTCTTTCATAACGGTCACCTTAGCCTCTGTATCGGATATGACCTCTACCTGTTTGATAGGTACCTCAATATACTGACCTTGAGGATTTTCAATGACCACTTGGTCAACGATGTTCTTATCTAAGAGGGCCAATAAACCAGCTTTCATACCTGCCGTAGCACATGAACCTGTGGTATAGCCACCCTTCATGTCCTCTACTTTCATAAGGCCTCCTACACCAATAGGGTTAGCAACTCCAATGAATCAAACTAACCCTATCTTATGGACATATGTTATTAGGAACGGAAGTTAACGAATTGCAATTCTACAGGGATATCCAATTGTTTTAACATTTGGATTACTGCTTGCAAATCATCTTTATCCTTACCAGATACGCGCACTTGATCCTCTTGGATAGATGCTTGTACCTTGATTTTCATGTTTTTAATTGCTTTTACTACTTCTTTAGCATTTTCTTTAGTAATGCCTTTTTTAATAGTAATGATTTGGCGAACTGTAGCACCAGCAGCTGGTTCAACCTTGCCGTAGTCAAGATTTTTAATCGCTACGTTACGTTTAACCATTTTGCCTTTTAAAACATCGATAATGGCATTCAATTTATATTCATCATCACCGATGATTTTGATAGTGTCGCCTTCAAGACTGATTTCCGCTTTGGAGCCACGGAAATCATAACGGGTACCAATCTCTTTTTTCGCTTGGTTTACCGCGTTATCTACTTCCTGCATATCCACTTCGGACACAACGTCAAAGGAACAATCTTTAGCCATTTTATACCTCCTACACCTGAACCCGTTGGGCATGGGGTCCATAGCATTACTTTCATCATCCTCATATTCCAAGTGAAAGTGTAAATGTACACCAAATCGGAATATATCTCTATAATTATACCTTATAACAGGCTTATTTTCTAGGTAAATCGATTTTTTAATTATAACTATTATTAATCATAGAAGGATTATCCATTGAATATCTATTGAATAAATATATAGATAAATATAAAAAATTTATACATATAATCAATATAGTCAAGAAATAGAAAAAGACTGCACTCTTTCAAATGGCAGTCTTAAGGTTATAATTATAAAATTGTGATTTCATCGTAAGTAGGTTGAACTACTAGCTCGCCTTTAGAGTTAATAATCCCCCATTTGCCTTTAATTTTTACAGGGCTGTAACCATGAGAGAAGCTACCAGTACCAGAAATATCTTTCATAACTGGAGTTTCTGTCACTGTACCATCAAGGGATAGAATCTTATAATTACCATCTTTATTATATATCCATGTATACGTATCACCAAGGAACGTTTTTACGTTCATAGATTTATCGCCTTTATAGATAACGCGACCAGTAGCCATATCTACTACATAACGATTTGTATCGTTAGTAACAGACATTTCGTGCTCACCTACAAACTCAATAGTATCGTATTTAAATGGCACCTCTTGTTTGCCCGTTTCCATATCAAAAATACCATATTTATTAGTATCTTTGTTTTTCAATGT
>JAWERH010000152.1:0-3589 GCA_032482215.1 Veillonella sp.
AGTTGTACCAAAGCTCATAACAACCATAGCATCTTTGTTTGGCAAGTTTTGTAAAGCTTCAGTATTGTGTGTACGAACACCAATTGCAGCAGCTTCTTTCAATGCTGGAGTAGGATCTTTTACTTCTTCATTTAATTGATATGCAGCATTAGATACAACTGGTGCACCAAAGGATACTGCAAGACCTAGAATAGCGGATGCTAATGCTAATTGTTTTTTCATTTTTTAATACTCCTATCCATAACTTAACTACAAGTCTATGCAATGATCTATGTAATCTGGATAATTTTATATAAAAGATATAGTTTATAGATTACTATAGATATATTGCATATATATAACCTTAAGCCAATCGTAACAAAGGAACATAGGAGTGTCAATAAACCCCATACCCCTAGAAGTATAGGAAAATTAAGGGTTTTTAAGCAATTTATGTGATGAATATAGTATAATATTAGCTTTTATAATTATATTCTTTTTGGTTATAAGGATATGAATGTGTGAATATATGAGTAATTTTATTCTACTTTATATCCAGCATACTTTGATGGGGCCCAATAACATTACACTTGTTTGTTCCTCGTTCCTGATGTCACTGCACAAGTACAGGTCGTCATTTTTATTACTGTAGTTGTGTAGGCGTCCCATCAAAATATGATATATAATAAATATAAAATTTTAGTAAAATAAAATTATCAGATAAAAGAGAGAAGGACTATGTTTGGTTTTATTGAGAGAGAACAAATACTTTTAAAACAAAATGTATACGATCTAATACATAATACTAGAATATCTTTTTTATTTATTTTAGTAGGGGGATTTTTTATTTATGTGCTGGGTAATATACATATAAATAGAGGAGCAACTTATGATTTGTATTGGTATTATGTACGATATTTTTATAAGCTGCTAGGTTTATGTGTTGTCTATGATTTATGTAGACGTAGGCTATATGACTATGGTTTTTCAAGTAATTGGTAAATAAATTTATTTACTTAATGTATGGAGAGGTGAGGGTGAGCTTTATTGATACAATTATTAATAAATGAGTGGGCTTTATTTCAGTCTAACATATGTAGTCTTAAATATAATTGGCGTTTAGATCGTCTGTCTTATTTCTTCTCGCTTTTTATTGTTTTTATAATGTTTATTATTATGCCTAATATGATAATAGGTAAGTTTAATATCTATAGTGATAAGTATATACAGTTGGTTGGAATAATTGATTATATTGTTGTTATTTTAGCTTTGGCCATTATCTCATTACAACGTATTATGGATATAGGACGTTTATGGCTATACCTTGTGGTATGGATAGGAATTATACTATATTTTCTCTATAATCCATTTGATATCTCAGAAAATGTTATTACTGTTACACGTAATGTGGATTCCATTGAAACTATCTTAAATATAAATATAGGCTTTATATTCGGTATTCTTTCTATATTATTGCTTTTATCTGGGACGAATACACGTAATAAATATGGTGAGGCTGATGGTGTAATTAAAACTACTTGGGGATATATACATTATCCATTCTTGGAGAATTGGAATAGATTTAAGGAAGGGTTTTCTTTTTATAAAGTTATATCAATTATCAAGGAAAGTGGATCGTTACAATTATTTAATATATCAAAGCGAGTAAGCCGTGGAGAAATATTATATTATTATATAGCTTATCAGTTAATCATTATTTTATTCATCTTATTGGTAATGATGATTTCTAAAATTCTACCGAAAACTGAATTTATATCTGTTTTATTAGTATATGTATTTGATATAGCCTATATATGGGTAGTTATATATATTGTAAGACTTGGTATTATGAGATTACATGATTCTGGTAGTAGTGCGCTATGGCTATTAGGATTATTGATACCATTTATAAATATGTATGTAGTTTATTTATTATTTGGTAAGGGATCTTGGCAATTTGTAAAAGACCTCTAGGTTTATATTCTATGAAATAGGAAATAGTTTATGATATATGATTTATTAATTTTAGGCATTAGCATATGGCTATTGTATGATATTTTTCTTATGTATAAAGTAAAGAATAAATCACAAGTCCTAATAGAGTTTATATTGTTTGCTGTATTAATTGCTGGATATTTAATAAATAAACTGTATGAAATTAACTATTTTGTATCAGATACATATTTTTATTTAGGTATGGTATTAGCGGTTATTATATATTGTTGTATATTATGGTTACATAGGTATAGATATATAAATACTGACGACGAGAGAAAAAAGAAGAGTATAATTAATTCAATTCTAACAATTCATGCAATCATATTTTTATATGGATTAGTGATAGTTTGGGTAGTATTCTTTTAGATTTTAATATGATTCTTAATTAAAAAATGGTGTTGGACTCTTTTGAGTTCAACACCATTTTGTGTATCTTGAAGTAATAGTGTAATGTATATATTAAATAGATTAGAATACTATGGTTTTAAATTAGTAGGGTAGATATGTTTACGAATATTTTAATTGGTCTCTTTGGCTTATTAATAGTGAATTATCTCGTCATTATAGCTAGGCAACGAATACTTAAAATTGTAATTGGTATCTTAGGGAATTGTTTCTTTGGACTTTCATTGTTTAGCGACTATATTGCTTTACCAAGTTATATGATTGATTTGAAGTATATTTTAATTATTATTCTTTGTGTTGCTTGTGTCTTTGATCTATGGCGTCATAATCGCTCTGGCAAAATCACAGCTGGCGATAAGAGAATGTATGATACCTTTATAGGTCGAATTAAGTTCATTGTTATGTTTTTACTTGTTTTATGTAGTGTCGCATCGGTTATACATTATTTTGGTTGATTTTGATATTTTTTCTCATTGACTTCTATACATTAATCTTGTACTATTATTACATAGTAGTTGATAACAATTTTCAGTTATGAAGATTGTATCATGTATGAGCGATATGGAGGTCACATATGAAAGGCATAATTATTGCATCCTTTGGATCAATTTATCAAGATGCTGTGGAGAAATCCATCGGCAGTATAGAGAAAAAAGTACGTTCCATGTATAGCGATATGGAGGTACGCCGTGTATTCTTATCTGATGCATTAGTTGAAAAGATTTCTTCTTTCACAGACGCTATGCAGGATTTTGCTCGGTTGGGTGTCGATGAGGTATACATTCAACCTGTAACATTAGTAGCAGATCAGTGTTACCAACAAATGCGTAAACAAGCATTGAAGTTTTTACATAGCAATGAATATGGTTTTAATCAAGTAAATATTGGTAAACCGTTACTTACATCATTAGGTGTAAAAAACTATGCTGACGATTATGAAGCAACATTGGAAAGCATTGTGCGTCATGTTAATACAAAAGCACTTAATAAATCTGTAGTGCTCATGGCAAATGGTCAAAATCAATTAGAGTTCAGTACATTACAATTAAAAGCTATGTACGGTGCAGCACCAAATGTAGTAGTATTTACTACAAATGGATTCCCTACGTTTAAACAAGCACTTACATTATTAGATCGTATGGGTCATAAAGACTTGTTAGTAGTACCATTAGCTCTTATTGGTTCTACACATTTAATGGACTACCTT
>JAWERH010000153.1:0-751 GCA_032482215.1 Veillonella sp.
TAGTTTGTTGGAAGAACCCAATACATTTTTAATTTTGTGAGCTACCATGCCTTTAATAGCATCACGAGCAGGTCCTAAGTATTTACGAGGGTCAAATTCAGATGGGTTTTGAGCCAAGTATTCACGTACGGATGCAGTCATAGCAAGACGAAGGTCTGTATCGATATTGATTTTGCAAACTGCCATTTGAGCTGCTTTGCGAAGCATTTCTTCAGGTACGCCTTGTGCACCAGGAATATTGCCACCAAATTCGTTACATTTTGCTACGAATTCAGGCAATACGGAGGATGCGCCATGCAATACGATAGGGAAGTCAGGCAATAATTCGCCAACTTTTTTCAAACGATCAAAGTCAAGGTAAGGGTCGCCTTTGAATTTGTAAGCGCCGTGGCTAGTACCGATAGCAATTGCTAAGGAGTCTACGCCTGTAAGATGTACGAATTCAGCAGCTTGTTCTGGATCTGTGAAGCGAGCATCCGCATCAGATACGTTTACATCATCTTCTACGCCAGCCAAACGGCCCAATTCTGCTTCTACTACAACGCCATGAGCGTGAGCATATTCAACAACTTGTTTAGTAATTTTTACGTTTTCATCAAAGTCATGATGAGATGCGTCGATCATAACAGATGTGAAACCACCATCTACGCAGTCTTTACAGATTTCGAAGGAATCGCCGTGATCAAGGTGAAGAGCGATTGGTAAATTGCTGTCTTCAAGAGCTGCTTCTACGAGTTTTACAAGGTAAATA